>JAYVYF010000021.1:0-12342 GCA_043784585.1 Burkholderiales bacterium | reverse complement strand
AGGGTAGGAAAATGAAATCGATGGTATCACGCACATGAGTGCTCCTTTAATGATGGTGGAGAGCGAATTTCAAAAACGGGTTGACGACATTCTGGCGCTTGTCGAGTCGGCAATGGATCACGCCAAGACTGATATTGATGCGGAACTCAACGGCGGCATCCTAACGTTGACATTTGAAAATGGCAGTAAGGTGATCGTGAATCGCCAGACGCCGAATCGTGAGATTTGGGTGGCGGCAAAATCCGGCGGCTTTCATTTTCGCTATGACGCGGCAACCGTTAGTGGCAATCTTTCCACGGCTTCAGGCCATCTTTGGTGCAATACGCGAACCGGTGAACCGCTGGCAGAACTGCTTGCTCGCGTCGTCAGCGAGCAAGCCGGAGAAGTGATCAAGTTCACACTTTAAATTGTCAAGCCAATCGTAAACGTCCTAAAAAGACGGCAGCGTTGATTTAGTATCGACTCAATACTAAAATGGATTGAAAAAAAATGGAGCATGTATAGTAGCGAGTCGAAACAATTATTTAGGTGGAGTCTGCCAAGGCGACGAATTGATGCGCCCTAGCGTCCACCTTAGTTTCCGCTGCAACCTGCCCTCTGCCTTTTGTCCTGCCGCCAGCCAACCGGTTGTATTCGTATGAATCGCTATTTACCTCAATTGAAAATTGCTTCGCATGGATAAAAGCCCGCTAGTAATGCTGGAACTTATCGAGCGGCTTGGCAATTTGATGCGGGCGGAGGCGCGGCGTGTCGGTAGCGACGAACAGTTGCAGCCTGTACATGTCGAAGCGTTAGTCTATCTTTCCAAAGCAAATCGATATTCCAATACGCCGCAGGCACTTGCTGAATATGTCGGCATTACCAAAGGTACGGCCTCACAAAGCCTGCTGCTGCTGGATCGACGCGGGTTAATCGAGCGGTATGAAGATGATCTGGATCGACGAGTGGTACGTTTACGACTTTCGCAGGCGGGCGAGCAGTTTCTTTATGACAGCCAGCCGCAACTGGCCTGGCAACATGCAACCCGGAATATCAGTCCCAACCGCATTCGTAACGCGGTGTCGGCTTTGCGAGAGACCCTGTCCACTTTCCAGGCCGACAACGAAGGCAGCCCATTTGGTAGCTGCGCAAACTGTCAGCACTTTGAACGTCTGTCGGCGCGCGCCTACCGCTGTGGCCTGATGGGTGATAGGCTGTCCGCGCCCGAGACCCGCAAAATCTGCTGGCTGTATGAGCTAAAAGGATCGGCGGCTGATGATGAAGAATAGTGACCGCCAACCCTTGAAAAACTTTATGGCGATGATTCAATCAAACCTGGTCAATACGCGGGATCGTCAAGTGGATTTCGGCGAGCGGACAAACATAAGTGTTTGGTTGCAAGCGGCGGACGTTAGCCTTGTTTGAGCGACGATATAAGTGGTGCAGTTTTAACTTTAACGCCACGCCATACAAAAAATGCCTCCGCTGCTTGCTCGACCAGCATGCCCACTCCATCCGCTGTGCGTGCGCCGGATTGCGCGGCGAGTTGCAAAAACGCGGTCTGAGCTTTGCCGTACATCATGTCGTATGCCAGTGAACCTTGAGCAAAACAGGTCGCGGGCACCAGTGATGCTTGATTGTCTGAGGTATCCGTCATGCTGGCAGACGTCGCATTAATAATAACGTCGAACGCTTGATAGGAAAGTTTATCGACGCTGATTGCCATTACGGTTGAGCCAAAATATTTGCTGGTTGACGTGACCAAGTTGGTGGCAAGAGCTTGCGCCTTTGCATCAGTGCGGTTGGTAATCGTCAATGACGCAGGGCTTTCGTCGAGCAAAGCACCGGCCACGCCATATGCCGCGCCGCCTGCGCCGATTAGTAAGATGCGCGCACCTTGAAGCGCCATGCCCAAGTTTTGGGTGATGTCGCGCGTGAGGCCGATGCCGTCGGTGTTATCACCCAAGATTTCCGTGCTGATTTGCCCATTGTCTAGACGACCAAACCGCAGCACGTTAACCGCGCCGCTGGCTCTTGCACGATCTGTCAGCTGGGTTGCATATTCAAACGCTTCAAATTTGAACGGTAGAGTGACATTGGCACCAAGCGCGCCTTTATGCCGAAATTCATCGACGGCCGCCCGAAACTGATTGATCGGCACCAGCATGCGGCTATAAGAAATATCGTGACCGACCTCACGTGCAAACGCAGCATGAATCAACGGAGATTTTGAATGAGCAATAGGGTTACCGATGACGGCGTACTGGTCTGTCATATTTGTAGGGGTGTCCTCGGAATTGCCACGTGATGAAATATAGAATGGAGCCTAATGGTAACCTCATGCAAACCGCAACACTAAATTTCATCGTCGAATATTGCCGTCACAGCTTGCCATATTTTGTGTGCATTTGGAGCATCATTTTTAGGGCCAATTTCTGCTGCGCCATTTTGGTGCAATAGGGAATGCCACGCACCAAACTGGCGCAATTAAAATTTATGCGTTTAAAAAAGTAATTTTGCCTCAACGGCTTAGCGCATATCCGGCTATGGCATGTATTCTGCTAATAGCTGTAATCTCAATGCTCTCACTAACGCTGTAAATGTTGATTTGCGATCTGGCGTCTGATGCTTACGTCTGAAACTCTCGCTAAACACATCCGCTTTCGTTTCCGCTTGTTTAACACCACCCACTTGGAGAAAAAATGGCCATCGCAAAAGTAATGAAAATGGTGAAGGACAGCGAAGTAAAATTCGTTGATTTCCGCTTCACCGACACCAAAGGCAAGGAACAGCACGTTACGGTTCCCGTGAAAGCCTTCAACGAGGAAAAGTTTACTGAAGGCCACGCTTTCGACGGCTCGTCCATCGCCGGCTGGAAAGGTATTGAAGCGTCCGATATGTTGCTCATGCCTGACGCAGATAGCGCATTTATTGATCCGTTTTTTGATGAATCCACGCTGGTACTTTCATGCGATGTGCACGAGCCATCGACAGGCAAAGGCTACGACCGTGATCCACGCTCGCTTGCCAAGCGCGCAGAGGCATATTTGAAGGCATCCGGCATTGGTGATGTGGCTTATTTTGGCCCAGAGCCCGAGTTTTTTATTTTTGATTCGGTCGAATTTAATGTCGACATGTCCGGTAGCTACTGCAAGGTTTTTTCCGAAGAGGCCGCATGGTCCAATGCAGAAAAATTTGAGGGCGGCAATTTAGGTCACCGTCCTCCGGTCAAGGGCGGCTATTTCCCGGTCCCGCCAGTTGATCAATTGCAGGATATTCGTTCGGCAATGTGTCTGGCGCTAGAGGACATGGGCGTCGAAGTTGAAGTCCATCATCATGAAGTGGCCAATGCGGGTCAGTGCGAAATTGGCACAAAATTCGAAACACTCACCAAGCGTGCCGACTGGACGCAGATTTTGAAATATGCAGTGCATAACGTCGCGCACAGCTATGGCAAAACCGCGACCTTCATGCCCAAACCAATTGTTGGCGATAACGGCTCGGGCATGCATGTACATCAATCGATTTGGAAAGATGGCAAGAATTTATTTGCGGGCAATGGCTACGCCGGTCTTTCTGAATTTGCCCTCTATTACATTGGCGGCATTATTAAACACGCGCGCGCATTGAACGCCATTACCAATCCGGGCACCAACTCCTACAAGCGCTTGGTTCCTGGTTTTGAAGCGCCGGTAAAATTAGCCTACTCCGCGCGCAACCGTTCCGCGTCGATTCGAGTGCCGTTCGTGCAATCTGACAAAGCGCGTCGTATCGAAGTGCGCTTCCCGGATCCGACTGCGAACCCGTATTTAGCGTTCGCGGCCATGATGATGGCAGGCCTTGATGGCGTGCAAAACAAAATTCATCCAGGTGATCCGTCAGACAAAAATTTGTATGATTTGCCGCCAGAAGAGGATGCAAAAATCCCAACCGTTTGTTCGTCACTTGATCAAGCACTGGAGCATCTCGATAAAGATCGCGAATTCCTGACGCGCGGTGGCGTGTTCTCGAACGATATGATCGACGCGTATATCGAACTCAAAATGCAGGAGGTCACACGTTTCCGCATGACCACGCATCCCGTCGAATACGAAATGTACTATTCTTCATAATTTTTCGAGACCGCAACATCACCAGCAAAGGGCTGCGCCATGCATGGTGCAGCCCTTTTTTTGCGTACTTCTGGCTTTTTTACGCCGAAATCCGATTTAAGAAACCTAATTAAAGACCTCGCTGAAGCGGTTGAAAATAGAGCTTTTTTGTCATATTCCGCATTATTTTAGGGGCGTTCACCACCCCTAGTGGGTGTTGTTGTTACCGCCACCACCCATTGCGTTGATAAACCCTTTTGAACCGCATATGCTCACCACTCGGCGACGCAACGTTCACATTTTATCGGTTTTGAGGCCTCCACCGTATCCAACACCTTCGTCCACCCGCTCAAGCTTGCCAAGGAGCTGACTTCATGCATGAAAAAATAAATTCAGCACCATTTTTGATTGCGATCACCGCCGCGATAGCGTGCGCTACATTTGCATGTGAGAGCGCAATGGCTGCTGCGGGCGGCGTGAATAATGTACCGAATTTGCCAGCACCAAGCGGCGCTGCTATTTACAAAATGGTGGATGCAAGCGGGCGCGTAACTTATACCAATTCGCCTACCAAGGGTGCTAATAAAGTAGAGCTGGATCCCATCACCGTGATTCCAGCGACCCCTGCTGGCATGCTGGGCGATGGCCAAAGCGTCAGACAAAATACGGCTAAAGGGGCGACCCAAAGTGCCACTCAAGGCGTCACTCAAGGCGCTGCGCAAAATGCATCCCAGGCTACTCCTTCAGCTCCGTTTGCAGCGGCGGCGCAATTTGCAACATCGCCGTTGCTCATTCCCGTTGGCGTCGCGCCAACCATTGCGCGGCCCGAAGAGCCATCGCCAATGCCTGTAGTCGTAAAAACATTACCGGCACAACCGGTCGCGCGTTTGGTAGTCCCCGCAAACGTCCTTTCAGCGGCTGCCGCGGCACCCGATATTCGATTTAGTCCGCCACCGCCCGCCAAGCCAATGGCAACCGCCGTCGTTACTGCTATTCCGGCCAATACCGCGTCGACTTCCGCCACTAAATTGCCGGTCGTCAAGCTCGTGCCGACGAGTGTTGCCGCTGCCAAAGTCGAAGTTGCCGCCAACGTTGCCGCACTGCCGGCGACGCCTTTAGTCGCATTTGCGCCGACCGCCCCCACCTTTGCCGCCACGCCTGCCGCCGCTGCTACCATTAATACATCAGCCATAAGCGGTTTGCCCGTGCCGCAACTGCGGCCTTCTGCATCACCGGCCCGCGTCATTTCAACAAATCAAGCGGCCAGGATTAATCAGCAAGAACAGCTTTTGGCAACAGCCAGAGCGCAGTTGGTCGAGGAACAGCGCGCGTCGGAATCGTTTCGCGCGCTCCGGGCACGCTTGCCTGCCGTCATTGATCAAACCAACCCTGCCAAAGCTGCGATTCAGAACGATATAAAAACGCAGGTTGAGCAACACTTTGAGCGAATTCGTAATCTGCAGGATCAAATTTCGCAATATGAGCATAATCAGGCCGCGCTCCAGCCAATCAGCCAGATGCGCGCCCACAGCTCGAATGCCGCCTCAGCTGCGGTCAACACTGTCGCCAGTCAATAAACTCAAACTCCTTTCGATCGGTTTGTCTGATCGGAATTTCAACGCCGAAGGTGACAAACCTTCGGCGTTTTTTTATGTGCGGCAGTCGCATTCAAGCGCATACAATTCGTCTGGCGCGCACACAACGCAGGTGCAAGTGGGCCGCCGTTTCGTGGCAAGGAACTTGCTTTTACAGCGTTGCCGCTTGCCATACTCCCATTTACCCACCGGCTGAAAATTTCAAATTCCTGTATTTCTTATGTCCGATGTTCATTACTCAAAATACGTTGGGCTAGAACTGCTATCCACGGCGGTGCTGGTGCTGGATCGGACTTTTAACGTCGTGTTTACCAATCCGGCGGCTGAAAATCTTTTTCAATTCAGCCAGAAAAATGCGCGCGGCCAGTCGCTGGCAAAGCTATTGCCTGGCAACCTGCCTTTATTTTCCATTCTTGAGCAGGTAGTTAAAAATAATATTGGTATCAACGAAAATGAATTAACGGTTGAATTGAACGGCGCGGCCCTACTGCACCTGGCCTGTGTGGTCGCGCCGCTGGAAGATGACAGTCTGGCGCTAGAGTTTCATCACCTCGATCAGCATCTAAAAATCGCCCGGGAAGAAAAAATAATCGAAAACCAGCAATTGAATCGCGAGCTGATTCGTAATCTTGCGCACGAGATCAAAAATCCGCTTGGTGGGATTCGTGGTTCAGCCCAATTACTGGAGCGCGAACTTCCACATGGCGACCTTAAAGAGTACACGCAAGTGATCATCAAAGAAGCGGATCGCCTGCAGGCGCTCATGGATCGGTTGCTGACGCCGCATCGTGTGCCAAAAATGGTGCACATTAATATTCACGAGGTATTGGAACGGGTGCGGTCACTGATGTTGGCTGAATTTCCTGACGGCGTCTGCGTGAGGCGTGATTACGATACGAGCCTGCCTGAGCTGTATGGCGACAAAGAACAATTGATTCAAGCGCTGCTTAATATCGCCCGTAATGCGGCGCAGGCGATGAGCGGCAAGGGCGAAATTAGGCTCACCACGCGCATTGCGCGGCAAGTGACGTTAGCCAAGCTTCGCCACCGCCACGCCATCATGATTAGCATTATTGATAACGGCCCTGGCGTGTCGGAAGCGCTGCGCGACAAAATTTTTTACCCGCTTGTATCCGGCCGTGAAGGCGGTACTGGCTTGGGACTATCGCTGGCGCAAAATTTCATCAACCAGCATTTGGGGGTAATCGAATTTGCAAGCGTGCCTGGCAATACCCGCTTCACGGTTCAGCTACCGGTGCGTGACCCCGCCAGCATGCGCAGCCCGCCTGGCCATGTAAAAAAATAATTGCACTCCATTCATTGCTCAACATCACACGTAATTTCCCCGAAAGAAAAAATGAAACCTGTCTGGATTATTGATGACGACAAATCTATCCGCTGGGTGATTGAGAAAGCGCTATCGCGCGAAGGTATTGTTTTCAAGTCATTCAGCACCGCACAAGAGGGCATGGACGCGCTTGATGCGGGCGAACCTGATGAGCCACAGGTCGTCATCAGCGATATTCGCATGCCCGGCGCATCGGGTCTGGATTTCATGCAACGGCTCAAAACTAAATTGCCCGCCACGCCGATCATCATCATGACCGCTTACTCGGACCTGGAAAGCGCAGTTGCCGCATTCCAAGGGGGCGCATTTGAATATTTGCCGAAGCCGTTTGACGTTGATCACGCGGTCGAGCTTATTCGGCGCGCCATCGACGAAAGCCAACGCGAAGCGCAGGAAGATGAAGCCACCACTGCGGCACCCGAAATACTCGGTTCAGCGCCGACGATGCAGGAAGTTTTTCGCGCCATCGGACGGCTTTCGCAAAGTCACGCCACCGTGATGATTACCGGCGAATCGGGCACCGGAAAAGAATTGGTCGCGCACGCATTGCATCGCCACAGCCCACGCGCGGGCAAACCTTTCATCGCGATCAACACCGCAGCAATTCCCAAGGATTTGCTGGAAAGCGAATTATTTGGCCATGAGCGCGGCGCATTCACGGGCGCTGCCACCATGCGGCGCGGGCGCTTTGAGCAAGCCGAGGGAGGCACCTTGTTTCTGGATGAAATCGGCGACATGCCCGCCGATTTGCAAACAAGATTACTGCGCGTGCTATCGGATGGACAGTTCTATCGCGTTGGTGGACATACACCGCAAACGGCAAACGTGCGCGTGATTGCCGCGACCCATCAAGCGCTGGAAGAGCGCGTTAAACAAGGCCTGTTTCGCGAAGATCTGTTCCATCGCCTGAACGTCATCCGGCTACGCCTTCCCGCGCTGCGCGAGCGTCGCGATGACATTCCACTTTTGACCAAACATTTTCTGGCGAAGAGCGCCAAAGAGCTGGGCGTTGAATCCAAGCGGCTATCCAATGTGGCACTCGCGTTTATCGCGCAGCATCCGTTTCCCGGCAATGTGCGCCAACTTGAAAATCTGTGCCACTGGATTACTGTGATGGCACCGGGGCAATCGGTGGAGGTTAACGATCTGCCGCCAGATATTCGCGGTGATAAAGCCAATACCGCTATCGATAGCGATTGGAAACGCGCGCTGGAGCGGGAAGTGACCGCGTCGCTTGCGCGTGGCGAAAAGGAAATTTTTGACAGGTTGAACAAGAGTTTTGAATCAGCGCTCATCATAAAAGCGCTCGCGCACACGGGTGGCCGCAGGATCGAAGCAGCAACCTTGTTAGGGATCGGCCGCAACACGCTTACCCGCAAAATTCAGGAGCTCAATCTTGATACGGGTGGCGGGGAAAAGGAAGAGTAGGGTTTTCTGTGTGTAAACGTTATGCTGGGAGCGGCTTTCGGAGCATAAATAGTTGAAGAGGCTTGTCGATATTAGTGTTTATATTGAGATAAAAAATCATCAAACATGACTCCTCACCCATCGCTTCCACTCGTCAAACAGGGCAGGGTGTCTTGCCGCGATAACCGATTTCTCCCACGAGCCCTGCACATCCACTGAGCGCCAGTAATTGTCGTGAAACAAAGTCGCCATACGCCCACCCGCCTCTTCCAAAATCAACGCCCCTGCCGCGTAATCCCAAGGCTGTTCGCCGGCATGCACGAACGCATCCACCCGCCCGCAAGCCATGTGGCACCACTGCAATACCGATGCGCCACTGGAGGAAATTTTTTTGAACGGAGGATTAGTTTTAAGCGCCAACTGCAAACGCCCCAAACGCTTGTAGCGACCCACCTCAACAATCGCCTCCGACAAATGCTTGGCGGGTAGTTGCCTTAAGCGTTTTGTCACCCCCGCCGCGTCCATCATGCAAGACCCCTGACCGCGAACCGCGTGAAAAACTTCATTCGTATTCGGATCAAGCACCACGCCAAACACGCTTTCGCGTTGATACATCAAGGCGACTGAGATACCAAAATATCGTTTGCCGTTGGTAAAATTTCCGGTGCCGTCTAACGGATCCACGCACCATAACCAATCGGCATCACGCCAAATTTCCTGTTGGAGCGCAGGGGGCATTTCCTCACCGAGCACCTGGCAATCGAAGATTTTTGGTAACGCCGCAACAAGCTTTGCCTCTACCGCGCGGTCTGCCTCCGTCACCACCGTACCATCGTGTTTTTTTTCGGCAATTACGTGTTTGAAGCGGGGCATCAGCTCTTTCGCCGACACTTCACGCATCAGCGCAATGACCGGCGCTGCTAGCGTCGGCAGACTTGCAAGCAAGACCTGGAACGGCGTTTCGGGCGCAGATTCGGGCGTAGGGCTGTCAATGCGTGCGGGTGGTTCGGTGGAAAATGGAGCGGGTAACATCAGAAAATATCAATCAAATATGTTTGCAGCAGCATGCGCGCTATGTCGAATTTGACACCAGGCAGTGGGTGTTTGTTGCGCGCTTGTATCGTGTTTTTGAAGAACACTTTTTTGAGCGCACCAACAGAAACGCGAAGCGTACCTCGCATTATGCGCGCCGTTATAATGAGGGCACTCATCCACAGCGTTGGAGTCATGCTTTGAGCCTATATTCCGCCGCCCCGCCTTGTCCAAGATTTCAGCACCCGCGCTTTTTTAATGCAACCCCAATCGTGCGCGGCGGCGTGTTGCCCCGCTCCGTAGCGCTTGATGAGCAAGCATCGATGCATTTGCGCGTGCTGCGTTTGCGCGAGGACGAATCGGTGACATTGTTTGACGGCTTGGGAGGTGAATTTGAAGCGCGAATTGTCAGCATCGGCAAGCGCGAAGTGGTGGCAGAACTGCGTGCCCATCACGCGGTCGAGCGTGAATCAAATCTCGACATCACGTTGGTGCAGGCGCTGGCAACAGGCGATAAGATGGATTGGATTATTCAAAAGGCGACTGAGTTGGGCGTGGCCGCAATTCAGCCGATTCAAACCCAGCGCGCAACGGCCAAGCTCAATGCCGAGCGTGCCGAAAAGCGTGCGGCGCACTGGCAAGGCGTGGTGAGCGCGGCGTGTGAGCAGTGCGGGCGAAATCGCCTGCCAAAAGTGCACGGCGTGATGGATTTTTCTGCGTGGTTAAGGAAACCATCCGCCATGCCGCGGATCATGCTGCATCCCGATGCGGTGCAGGGCACGTGGAGCAAGGTACGTGCGCCGGTTGCCATCATCATCGGCCCGGAGGGCGGGTTTGCACAGGACGAGGTTTTTGACGCCGAGCGCGCGGGCGTGGTGTTAGCCAGCGTCGGTCGGCGCGTCTTGCGCACTGAGACAGCGGGCATGGCGGCGATTACCGCGCTCCAAGCGGTGGCGGGTGAGTGGAACTGACGAAATGAACTGATTTAGCGCAACAATCGAAATATCTATCGGGATCAGAGAGTTTCGAATACAGGCGGGCGTATGCCGTAAAATCTGACCTCACCACCACCCGCCTTTGGTCATTTCCGTTTTATTCCATCCTCTCTCCACCTCAGCCCCACCTTCATTCCATTCAACTCAGCATGTTAAAAAATAGCACCAAAAAACTTGAAGTTTTTGTCAAATGGTTTCGCTCTGCCACCCCATTCATTCATGAATTCGGTGGTGGCACGATGGTCATCGCGTTTGGTGGTGAAGTGCTGTCCGATGGCGAGCTGATGCAGCTCGCCAACGACATTAATGTTTTGGTAAGTTTGGAGGTGCGGGTGGTGTTGGTGCACGGCACACGGCCGCAGGTAGAAGATCAGATGCGGCAACACGGCGTCACCCCGCGTTATGCCGAGGGCAGGCGCGTGACCGATGCCGAGGCGCTGAAATGCGTCAAGGAGGCGAATGGCATTGTGCGTATGGAAATCGAAGCAACGCTGTCGACCGAGCTGGCAAATTCGCCGATGGCGGGCGCTGATATTCGCGTGTCGAGTGGCAATTTCATTACCGCTAAACCATTTGGCGTGCATAACGGCATCGATTTTATGCATACCGGTCAGGTCCGCAAGGTCGATGTTGAAGGCATCACTCGCCGACTTGACGACCACGAAGTGGTGCTGATTTCACCGATCGGATTTTCTCCCACCGGCGATATTTTTAACTGCACCCTGGAAGATGTCGCAACCTCGGTTGCGGTCGCGTTGAAAGCTGACAAACTGATTTTTCTGATTGAGGCGATGGGGGCTACTGACGCGAAAGGCAAACCTGTTTCACAGCTCACCGCGATTCAGGCTCAGGAGCTGTTGGGCGCTGTCGGCAAGCCCAGTGGCAATACCCTGTCGGAAGATGTTCGCTACTATCTGCCATGCACGATTCGCGCGGTGCGTGAGGGCGTGAAGCGTGCGCACTTAATCAGCCGTCATGTTGACGGTGCACTTTTGATGGAGCTCTTTACCCATCACGGTATCGGCACGATGGTGGTGTTGGAGCCGCAAGACAAGCTCCGTGATGCCAAGGTGGCTGACGTGGACGGCATTCTTGCCATAATCGAGCCGCTGGTTGCGCAGGGTATTTTGGTGAAGCGAGATCGGGCGCGAATCGAAACTGAAATTGACCAATTTGTAGTGCTACAACAAGACGATGAAATTATCGGTTGCGCCGCGTTGTACCCTTTTCCAAACGAAAAAACGGTCGAGCTGGCGTGCCTTGCCGTGAATCCGTTTTATCGTGACGGCGGTCGAGGCGAGAGGATTCTCTCGTTCGCCGAAAAACGGGCGAAAGAAAAAGGCTTCAAAATGTTGTTCGTACTTTCAACTCAGACTACACAATGGTTTCTGGAGCGTGGCTTTGCTGAAACAGACGTTGCCAAGTTACCAGCCGACAAGCAGGCGCTTTATAACCACCAACGGCGTTCAAAAATTTACTCCAAGCCCCTCTAATTTCACCTTAATTTTCCGGAGAACAGCATGGCTAGAATGATTCAATGCGTCAGACTTAAAAAAGAAGCCGAAGGCCTCGATTACCCCCCGTATCCGGGCCCGATTGGTATCAAGCTTTATGAGCAAGTATCGAAAGTGGCGTGGAAAGAATGGCTTGAAGATCAAAAACGATTGGTGAACGAAAATCGTTTGAATCTTGCCGATCAGCGCGCACGGAAGTATTTGGAAGAACAAATGATGCGGCATTTTTTTGGCGATGGTGCAGAGCAAGCCAGCGGCTATGTTCCGCCTCCACCATCTACTCCACCTGCGACCTAAAATGTGACGCGGTCAGCAACAAAGTGTTTATGACGAATGTAAGTTGCATCAGAAGTTTTTTCATATTGCGGTGTTAATAAATAC
>JAYVYF010000020.1:0-6362 GCA_043784585.1 Burkholderiales bacterium | reverse complement strand
CGCTTCAGCGCCCGCGAAATCGCCTGCATTTCGTTTGGCGAGTGCGGCAGATTTTATTTGTTGAATTTCCATTGCGGTGACGATAAATTTTTCAAGCAGGTATTATGCGGCGCTGAAGGCAATTCATCAAAGCACTGCATTCGCGCATGACGAAAAAACGGCCCGTAAGCGCGAGCCGTTTTCGCATTCATGATACAAAAACTTAAAAACTAAACACCGCTCCAATCGTATAGACATCCAGCTTCAATTTACCGCTGGTATCGTCATTGCCCAACTTTTCATAACGCTGGCCTTCGGCACGAATGGCAACTTGTTTGCTAATGTCGTATTGCAAGCCAATCCCGTAGCTGTAGGCGGTGGTATTGGCGGTGGCATCAAGCCGGCTGGTAGGTGAAACGAAGATGGAGCCGGATGAGGTGAAATTGGCCTCAGTCTTGGCGCGCAAAACGCCGACGCGGCCATAGATGGAAAAGCCTTGCGCGAGCGGAGCGGTAACCAATGCATCGAGGCCGTAGCCGCTGGATTTATATTTTGCGGATAGCGTGCCCGCGCCCGCGTTGGGCACTAAAAGCGCGCGTGATTCTGACGAATATTTACCGAGATCGCTGTAATGCGCTTCGAGTGCAAAAATCGGTGAGAAGCGGTAACCCGCACCGATCCGATAGGCGCTGTCGGTGTTGCTTACCGATGACGTTGGCGAGACGTAGTTTTGTGAGCTGAGCAAATTATTGAGGTCGCTCTCGGATAGGTTGGCGCGAGTACCGCCGCCAGCAACCGAGATACTAAAGCCGGTATCGCCTTCGGCTAGTGCGACACCAGAAACAAGCAGCAGTGAAACAGCGGCAAATAGTGATTTTTTAATCATTTCTGCTCCTGAAATTTAGAGGTTTTGAAGATTTATAACAACGTCACAAGCACCCGAAGTCACCTTAAATGCGTTGAAACTTAGACTAAACCACCTGAGTATAGTGCGTTGATGTGCCGAATTTGCGCGTCACTTTGTTCAGCAACCGGCGGAATCTTGCGCCTATGCGCCAATAACGGCGAGAATCTTCAAGCATAAATGGTTTGAAACATCCGAGGATAATAGGGTTTTAGTGGATTATTGTTGATCACGGTTGGATTCATGGTGAACGCGCCGAGCAATTTTTTTATGTCACTATGGCCTGACGCACCGTCGTCTGTGCAGTTAAAATCCTTGATCCCAATGCCACCGCCATCGCCACAAAATGCCTGAACTCCCCGAAGTTGAAACCACTCGATCCGGCTTGATCCCGCACATGGTGGGAAAAAAAATCACCCGCGTGCTGGTGCGGGATGGACGCTTGCGGTGGCCGGTGCCATCTGATTTTGCGAGCTTGATTGCGGGCTTGACAGTTACGGATATCGTGCGCAGAGGTAAATATTTGCTGTGGAATTGCCGTGACGTGACTATGGGGATGCATACTAGATCTGGCGGCTTTGTATTGAGTCATTTGGGCATGTCAGGCACACTGAGGGCAATTGTGGCCGGCGATGCGGCACAGGAAAATGCGCGGAAACACGATCACATCGATGTCGATCTGGAATCGGGCACGACGATCCGCTTTACCGACCCGCGACGCTTTGGCGCAATGCTGTGGATTGCGGGCGGTACTGGCGATAGTGCAGGCGCTGTGCCCAGCCACCCGTTACTGGATGTGCTGGGGCCGGAACCACTATCGGAACAATTCAGTACGCAGCATTTGTTTGAACGTTCACGCGGCCGCTCAGTGAGCATAAAAGAATTCATCATGAACGGCCATATTGTGGTGGGTGTGGGCAATATTTACGCCTCGGAATCGCTATTTTGCGCAGGTATTCATCCGGCACAGGCAGCCGGCAAAGTCTCACTCAAACGCTATGAATTATTGGTGGGCGCGATTCGAAAAACGTTAACGAAGGCGATCGCGGCAGGTGGCTCTTCGCTCCGTGATTATGTGCAAACCAATGGCGACATGGGCTATTTCCAGATAGACGCATTTGTGTACGGGCGGGCGGGTAAAGCCTGCCGCGTGTGCAGCGAGCCGATTAGACAGATTGTGCAGGGGCAGCGCAGCACGTATTATTGTCGGCGATGTCAGCGATAATCATGGGGAGCACGCCGCGCGTTACGTCCGGGGCGCTGTGCGAGTACCTGCAGACTTTTAGTCCGATTGTTTTGTCTATTTGGACAATCTATTTATTTTTGCCAACTGTGTTTGCCTGAGAAAAATCTAAAATACCCTCCCTGATGAACAGCAAACACGCTTTTAGCGAACGTTTAAATCAACTGCAATCGTGGCGCAAGGCAATCACGGCAGAGATTCAATACGTGTCGGAAACGCTGCAGGAAAATAAATTTATTCGCGCCGACGACGTTCGACGTTTTGCTAATTTAAGACAGGCGATCGCCGCCGAATGCGTGACATTGGTATTCGTCGCTGAAATTGCACGCGGTAAGTCAGAGCTGATCAACGCCATGATTTTCTCGGATTTAGGCCGTCGCTTATTGCCTTCCGGACTCGGCCGCACCTCCCGCTGCGTGACCGAGCTGCGATTTGACCGTGACATCGAAACCTCAGTCCGCTGTCTTCCCATAGAAACCCGCGAAAGCTCACTCACTTTTTCAGAACTATCAGCCGATCCGTTGGCATGGCATTTGATTCCCTTTGACGCGGACAAACCAAAATCTGTTGCGGCCGCGATGACGAAGCTTTCCGAGACGCGGTTGGTATCGATGGCCGACGCGGTAGCATGGGGTCTACATGGGCTTCATGGCACTCATAGCACTGGAAGTCTAGGCAGCGGTGCGGACACGAGCATCAACAAGCCTGTGCAAAACAATCCGGGCGACGCCACATTGGTGGAGGTGTCGCGCTGGCGGCATGCGGTCGTGAATTTTCCGCATCCGCTGCTTGACTCGGGCCTCGTTATTTTCGACGCACCCGGCTTAGTGGCGTTTTTGGCTGAGCCTGAATGGGCACGTCATCGTTTACCCAAAGCCGACGCCACGTTGCTGGTGCTCGACGTTGGCGAGAGCATGACCAAACGTGATCTGGCGGTCTGGCGGGATTACATGGGCGGCGGGCGAATCTTGCGCGGCTCACTGTTTTCCGGCGATGAAAAAACCGCGACCGAAAGCGCGCCGGAATTAAAGCAAGTACGCATGGTGGTGCTGAATAAAATTGACGATCTCGACATTGATACCGCCCGCCCGCAGGCTACGGCCAATCGCGAAATGCTGCTTGAAATTGATCGGCGCGTGAGCGAGACCGCTGAACTGCTGCGCATGGATCCGATTAACGTGGTGCCGGTATCTGCCAAGCTAGGATTGGTGGGCAAGCTCGCAAACGATCAGGACAAAACGCTCAAGAGTCGCATCTATCAGCTGGAGCGCGGTATCGCTGCAAATTTGCCACGTGACCGGCAACAGCCTCTCACACATGATGCGATTAACGCGCTCTCGGGCGCACTTCAGGCGGCGCAGACCACGCTTGATCTAGCGCGCTTTGAGACCCTCGAAAGCCTCAGCGCGCTGAGCAATATGCGCGCAAAAAACGACAAGGTGATGGCCACCATCGTCGCCAAAACAAAAAATAAGCAAGCGCGCGTGATTGAAACTCTGAAAGAATTGAAAAGCATTAAAGCCGTGCAGACAAGGCTCAGCGAGGACTTGGCCGAAGTGGCGAATGTGACGGCGGCAAAGCGCGATATTGAGCGCGCAAAAAAATCGATTGGCGCCAGCATTGTGCCGGCCACGACAACGGAAGCATTGGCGCAATACTTTGTGGCCACCCAGGCAAAATTGGATTTGTTGGACAAAAAAGTGGATGAAATTCGCTCGCTTTTTGCCCATGTCGGCAAGAAATTGCGCAGCGATTTTGGCCTCAGCAACGTGCGTGCATTTGATGTTCACCTATTTCCCACGCAGCGATTTCACACTGAACTGGCAAAAGCACGAGAGAGCGCCGACGCGGAGTTTTCAAAAACCAGCTCGCTGTTGTTAAAGCGCGGCAGTGTGCTGGCCAAACAGTTTGATGAATTGGTAGGCACGCGCGTGCAACATATTTTTGAGATCGCACAACGCGAAACCGCGACCTGGGTACGTGGGCTCTACAAAGCCATCGAACGGCCACTGGAAGAGGCTCGCGGGCGGCTAGAGCACACGGAAGAAAGTATTGGCAAAGTGAAATCGGCCGAACTCGATTTAGCGGAAAGAATCTCCGAATTACAAGCCGCTTTGGATGCCATCAGGCAAAAGCACAGTGCCCTCGCAATTGCGCGCGAGCGGCTAGAGAAGTTTGCGGACGAGATGCAGAGTAGCGGCAGTTGACGTCACTGATTTCGTCAAATCAGGTAAACCAGTTGGCCATAAATACCGCACGGTCGCACTTGACCGTAAAGAATCCATCTGAATCCAAAAGCGAGCGCCCCTCTGTGGAATTGCTGTCGATACAGCGAACGGCAAATCTCTCGCCAAAGCGCTGAATAAAAACATAAGATCGGGCGGCGCAAACCGACCAAATTAAACGACGGCCTTGATCGTGTTGGCGACCCTCGCGGACTTTGCAGACGTCAATTGCACGAATTTGAGGTGCAACTGCTCCTGGGTTTCAACGTGGTCTAAGTCGAGCGGGATACAGTCTACGGGGCAGACTTCTTTGCATTGCGGTGTATCGAAATGGCCGACACATTCGGTACATTTTGAGGGATCGATTTCGTAGATTTCAATGCCCTGATAAATTGCCTCGTTCGGGCACTCGGGCTCGCACACGTCGCAGTTAATGCATTGATCGGTAATTTTGAGTGCCATGATATTTTTGCAATTTTAAGTAGCTGCTTGCCGCGGGATTTGTCAGCCCGGTGATAAACCTATTTACGAACTATTTGCCCGCTCATCTGCCAACCTTGCCTCTGAGCGCGGCGCCAACGGTAGGATGCACGAAATCGCTTACATCGCCGCCTAAAATCGCGATTTCCCGAACGATGGTGGCAGAGATAAACATGTATTTATCAGACGGTGTGAGGAACATGGTCTCTACGCCGGGATTTAGTTTTCGGTTCATCCCGGCCATCTGAAATTCATACTCAAAATCAGACACCGCGCGCAGGCCGCGCAAAATTACACCGGCGTCCTGCAGGGTCAAAAATTCAGACAGCAAGCCGCCAAAACCGACCACTTTTACATTCGGATAGACGCTCAACACATCGCGCGCCAACCCAACCCGCTCTTCCAGCGAAAAGAACGGCCGTTTTGATTGCGAATGGGCGACGGCCACAATCACTTCGCCAAACAGCTTCGCCGCGCGCTGGACAAGATCTTCATGGCCTTTGGTGAGCGGATCAAACGTTCCGGGATACACAGCACGGATCATGGTGTCGTTTCGTTGTTTAGATGTCAATAGGGATTTGAGCGGATAGTAACGCAAAATGCACCGCTCCCGCCTTGCCCTGCTTCACAATACTTAAGGCGGTCTCCGGCTGCCGTGACAGCAAATCTGCCAGCGGCGCGCCCCATTCTGCATAAATTACACCTTGGGCCGTGAGTTTTTTCAGCAATACTGGCAATAACGGCGGCATTAATTCAGATGAAAACGGCGGATCGACAAAAATCACATCAAATATTTCAGCCGATGCGGCGATAAATTTAAGCGCATCACCACGAATAATTTTGCAGGGTTCAGCCGCGAGTTTAATTTTGTTCAGGTTGAGCGCATCCGCAGCGCTTCTATCTTCTTCCACCATGATCACGCTCGCCGCCCCGCGTGACGCCGCCTCAAAACCAAGCGCGCCAGAGCCCGCAAAAAGATCAAGGCAGCGTTGGCCCCGCAAGGCTTGCCCGAGCCAGTTAAATAAGGTCTCGCGCACACGATCCGGGGTCGGCCGCAAGCCCAGCGCATCAGGAAATTCGATCACACGGCTGCGCCATTCACCACCGATAATGCGAACGCGGTTGTGGCGTTTCGAATTGGCTTGAGACAATTTTTCGAGTCGCTTATGGGGAGAGGATGGAGTGGGCATGGAACATCGTAAATGGTAGCCAGAAGCGCGGTCAAATGATACCGTAGGTGACGATCAGAATGTCGCATTGCGCAGGCGATGTTGGGAGCGAGGGTGGGAATGACGTGGTGAGCAACATAACAGCGAACATAACAAACATCGCCGCAGGCCACCGCAACGCACAAAATTCAAGTAAGCAAGCCAATGCCTTAAACTTATGATGTTTTACGTCGCCACTCATTATTTCTCACCGAGACATTCCTGTGTTTTCCATCTTTGGTTCTAAATCTGCCTCTAAATCTACCCCGCCGCACCCCGCTCCGGTCGAACCGGCTGCATCCGCCGCATCAGCACATGCTGTT
>JAYVYF010000019.1:0-4991 GCA_043784585.1 Burkholderiales bacterium | reverse complement strand
CCAATGAACGCACCGCAATGACATTAATGGGGCGTCGCTTAACAGCTTCGGTGGCGCTCATAAAAGCACTTGGCGGCGGATGGGATGGCTTGACGTCGTCGAAACAACTTTAGTGTCGAGCCTTGTCCGTTGTCCAAGCTTCAAGCGCGAAGGTTGACCGACAAAGCACAGGAGCGACGAGCTAAATTCCCCATTTGGCGGGCATTTTCAAGAAATAATGGCCTGAAATTCCCGCCCAGAGCGAGTCTTCATTTTTTAACGGTACGTTCGCGTGCCACGTTCTGAAACGTTTTGAAGCGATTCAGTCCCTCGATTCGAAGGTCTTCAGCGCCCACGTGACGTTCGGTTTCAAGTTCAGACAGCGCCAAAAGTGATGCAAAGTGCTCATCGCACGCAACTTTTATTCACAGGGCCGCGCCGTCATGAAAAACCCTTGTTTCACTAAAAATTTTCACAAATCATCACAGGTGCGTGATGGCGAGTATCTTTTCCTATCCGGGCATAATAGGCCGTAACTGCTGCTTTGGGACCTTCAATAAACCGCAAAAACATATTTTCGGCATACACCATCGGATGTGTCGCGCCATCCACTTGATTGCGTTTGTATGCGGCCCCGCAAATAAGCTCAACAGCACTGAGCCTAGAACCAGCCGGTAGGTCGGTAAAGTAAAACATTTAAACATTATGAGTTTTTTCACAGCACGCAAATAAACAGCGACTGTGTTTTCAAACTCAAATTGATATCAATTTGGCGTTGAACAGACTTTCCGCCAACAGCATGGATTTTACGATTTAGCCGCGGGCGCGCAGTTCAAAAGATGTTCGCGATAATATTTTAATTCTTCAATACTTTCATATATATCAGCCAGTGCCTCATGTTTACCATGCTTTTTCATGCCCGACATAATTTCAGGCTTCCATCGCTTCGCAAGCTCTTTCAGGGTCGAAACGTCAAGGTTACGATAATGAAAATAGGCTTCCAATTCAGGCATCCAGCGAGCTAGGAAGCGCCGATCTTGGCAAATTGAGTTGCCACACATGGGCGAAGTACTGGCGGGCACGTAAAGCTTCAAAAACTCGATCATTTGGACCTCGACCGCGCTGTCGGTATGGGTCGAGACTTTAATTTTGGCGATCAACCCCGATTTCTTATGAGTCGATTTGTTCCATGAATCCATGCCATCCAAAATAATATCCGGCTGATGCACCACCAACACGGGTGCCTCGGCAATCGTGTTAAGGTTTGCATCGGTCACCACCAGCGCGACTTCGATGATGTGGTCATGTTCGGGCACCAATCCCGTCATTTCCATATCTATCCAGATAAGATTATTTTGATTCTGTTTTGCGTCTTGAGGCATGAGGACACGTAAAATAAAGTTTGAACAACAATGATTGTCTCACGAAGCACTACGCCTACGATCTCGCTAGCACCATGAGCCCTGAATACTTGATGGATTGAATCTTTTGAATGCCTCTCTTTTCACCACCGCTTTTGTCGTTTTTTTCGCTGCCATGCTGTCTTTCCAGACGTGGTTGTCATTGCGCCATCTCAAACACGTTAGCGCGCATCGCGCCAGCGTGCCGGTTGAATTCAGTGATGTTGTCGCCCTAAGCGCCCACCAGACTGCGGCCGATTACACGGTGGAAAAAGTCAAACTGAGCGTCATCGAAAACCTGCTGGAAGCCCTGCTGCTGCTGGTTTTAACACTCGGTGGCGGCATTTTTTTGATCGATCAGCTGGCGGAAAACCTTAATACCGGCTTCACCTACGGGCGTGGCTTGTTGCTGGTATTTGGGGTGATGCTTGTGTCATCCGTGATTTCGATTCCATTTGGCCTGTATCGCACTTTTGGCATCGAAGCAAAATATGGGTTTAACAAAATCACCTTCAAGCTTTATATATTAGACGCGCTAAAAGGATTACTGTTATCGGCGATCATCGGGGTGCCATTGCTGCTGGTCGCTTTTTGGTTAATGGAAAGAATGGGCAGCGTGTGGTGGTTATATTTGTGGCTGGTGTGGGTGGGCTTCAGTGTGATGATGATGGCGGTTTACCCAAATTTTATTGCCCCCTTGTTCAATAAATTCACACCGCTTACCGATGGCGGTTTACGCAGCCGAATAGAGACCTTGCTTTTGCGTTGCGGGTTTGCCTCCAGCGGCCTGTTTGTGATGGATGGCTCCAAACGTTCCAGCCATGGCAATGCATATTTCACGGGCTTTGGCAAAACAAAACGCATCGTGTTTTTCGATACCTTGATCGAGCGTTTGACGCCACCGGAAATTGAAGCCGTACTCGCGCACGAGCTGGGCCATTTCAAACGCAAACATATTTATAAAATGATCGGCGGCCAGTTTGCGTTGATATTTGTGATCCTTGCCTTGATGGGCTGGGTGATTGACAAACCGTGGTTTTACGAGGGGCTTGGCTTCACGACAACGGGTGCTACACCGCCAGTGGCGGTATCACTTATGCTGTTTTTTATGACGCTACCGGTTTTCACCTTTTGGCTTACTCCGCTCGGTAGTTTGCGATCGCGCAAACATGAATTTGAGGCCGATGCCTATGCGGTTCAGCAAACGAATGCGGACGATCTAGTGACGGCACTGGTCAAACTTTATCGAGATAATGCTTCCACACTCACACCGGATCCCATCCATTCTGCGGTGTACGATTCGCATCCGCCGGCGGCAATTCGCATTGCGCACCTGAATGATCTCAAACAATCTTTGACAGCAATTCAATGACCAAACTCTCAGAAATGAAATGCAGTGCGGGTGGCCAGGCAAAAGCGCTGGGTGAGGCTGACATTACGGCTCATCTCTTGCAGCTTGCCGACTGGCAGCGTGATGCCAGTAATCTGCACGAAATCGTGAAAACATTTCGCTTCAAAAACTATTACGAGACTATCGCGTTTGTGAATGCCTCTGCCTGGATTTCACATGCCGAGGATCACCACCCTGATATCGGGCTGCAATATAACCGCTGCGTGGTTCGGTATTCCACCCACGATGCGGGGGGCATTACCTTGAACGACTTCATTTGCGCCTCCAAACTTGACCAGTTGTGCATCAAATGAGCACGGTAAAAGGGTTGGTTACAGGTGACTTTGGCCGGGATTTTTTGGTGGAATTAGCAGATCGCACCTCACTCACGTGCAGTCGTAAAGGCAGAAAGCAGGACGTTACCTGCGGCGACGAAGTCGAGGTTGCGCGAAATCCCAACGGCAATGAAAAGACTGGTCGAATTGACGCTGTTTTGCCGCGCCGTAATGTGTTGTTCCGCAAAGACGCGTGGCGAGAAAAAACTCTTGCCGCGAATATCGACCAAGCGTTGATTATTGTTGCGCCCAAACCCAGCTTTAGTGAAATGTTTATCAGCCTTTGTTTGATCGCCTGCGATGCGGCGGCTATCGCACCGATTATTATGCTCAACAAAAAAGATTTGCCCGAATTCGATGCGGCGATGGAGAGCCTGAAACACTTTCAGGACATCGGGTACGAGATTCTGCCGATGTCCGCAAAATTTGATATCGAACCGCTGCGCGCTTATCTCTCTGGAAAAACCACCCTTCTGGTGGGTCAGTCCGGAATGGGCAAATCTCGTACCGTGAATAATTTGGTCATGCGTGATGTCGCCAAAGAGGGTGAGTTATCCGAAGCGCTCGATTCCGGCAAACACACCACCACTTACACACGTCTCTACCATCTCGATAAAGACTCGGCGATTATTGATTCCCCTGGGCTGCAATCCTTTGGGCTGTTTCATTTATCGGATGACGACATCGCTTATGGCATGCCGGAGTTTCGGCCTTATATCGGCACTTGCAAATTCAGCAACTGCGGGCATCTCAACGAGCCAGGATGTGCAATTCTGGCGGCGGCCGACGCGGGGAAAATCAACCCCGCCCGATTATCGTTTTATCAGGTTCTTATTGAACAACAACGCGAATTGCGCATTTCGCATCCCGACTGGAAATCGTAACCATTGCGTTTTAGCTAGACGTCTGGGACATGATGCCCTGGCGCGAAAAATGTTAGCACGCAGTGTCGAAATTTGAAAGAATCCGGACGTGACTTCTGCCTTCCTACCGCTACACCGGCGTGTCCACATCGTCGCCTACTTGGCCACCCGCATTGCCCGTTACGCCAACCCTGACGGCCACAATAATGGCATCAGCTATCACCGGCTTAACCAGAAACGCAGTTCAATCGGCTGCCATTGCATCGCGCCGCAAAGTGTTGTCGTCATGCGAAGTGACAAAATTTATTTTGGAAAGTGCGTTGGGCGGGATGCACTTTAAATTATTCACAAAACCAATGCCATTCAAACGTGGTGTGTGAATATCAATATTCGCGAGAGCAAACTCACCACATCAACTTAGTTCGAGTAACGACCCTTCTTTGGCGTCGATAGCCTGCTACTTCCGCTTTTACAATATGGACTTGAATTGAAAGACAAAGGCATCATCATTATCGACAAACGAGGCTGGTGGATGTCGACTACTTTCGCTTTTGGGCAACCCCACTTGTTGTTTCGCTTATTTCACGCAGTCAACGTAGAAGACCTGTTTGCCGTCAGCGCCTTTTTCGCCTTCAATCAGGCCATGCACGTCGGTTTCAAAACCCGGAAACGTGGCGTTGAAATCACGCGCAAACCGAAGATATTGAATAATAGTCTTGTTGAATCGCTCGCCTGGAATCAGTAGCGGAATACCCGGTGGATAAGGCGTGAGCAAAACGCTGGTGGCGCGGCCCTCGAGATCATCAATCTCAACGCGATCCACATCACGATGCGCCATTTTTGCGAACGCATCAGCCGGACTCATGGCGGGCACCATGTTGGACGTATACATTTCAGTGGTCAGGCGGGCGATATCGCGGGCCTTGTACATATCATGAATTTGTTGGCAAAGATCGCGCAAGCCGACGCGCTCGTAACGGGGCTGGGTGGCGACAAACTCTGGCAAAATTTTCCACATCGGCTG
>JAYVYF010000018.1:0-1686 GCA_043784585.1 Burkholderiales bacterium | reverse complement strand
GCTGGCCGTGCTTTGATGGTCGCATGCCAGCGCGCCAGATGCGGAAAATCGTCAGCGTTTTGGCTCTGCCGCTCCCATAAAATCCACGGATAACTCGCCATATCGGCAATCGTATATTGGTTGCCGCAAATGAATTTACGATCCGCCAGGCGCTTGTTCAATACGCCATACAAGCGCGAGGTTTCTTTTACATATCGATCAATAGCATAGGGTATTTTTTCCGGTGCATATTGGTTGAAATGATGATTTTGACCCAGCATCGGCCCCAGCCCGCCCATCTGCCAGAACAGCCATTCCGTACATTCCACCTGGCCGCGTAATGTTTTCGGAATGAACTTGCCGGTCTTGCCTGCGAGGTATAGCAAAATTGCGCCAGATTCAAAAACGCTGATCGGCTTTTTACCGTCCGTTGGTGTGTGGTCAATGATCGCAGGCATACGATTGTTCGGCGAAAATTTCAGAAACTCCGATTTGAATTGATCGCCTTTGCCGATGTTTACGCCATGCAAGACGTAAGGCATCTTTGCCTCTTCCAGCAACATCGTAATCTTGTGGCCGTTGGGCGTGGGCCAGTAGTAGAGATCAATCATGGATTTCCTGCTTAAAGTTTATTTACCATACGCATTCACACCGGCGCGTGCATACTGATCGGGCCACATCGCTTTCGAGTCCGCGCCCAATTCCTGCGCAGCATGGATCGGCCAATACGGGTCGCGCAACAACGCACGCGCCAAGAATACACAATCGGCGTCGCCATCGCCGATGATTTGATCGGCTTGCACGGGTTCTGTAATCAAGCCTACAGCGCCGGTGGGTATATCTGCGCCGTGCCGAATGTCGCGTGAAAACGGCACTTGATAGCCGGGACGAATCGTCATCTTCGCATCATATGCATTGCCGCCTGATGACACGTCAATCAAATCGATACCGATTTTTTTTGCGTGCCTGGCGAATTCAATCGACTGCGCCACATCCCAGCCGCCGTCTTTCCAATCACTCGCTGAAATGCGCAAAAATACCGGCCATTCCTTCGGCCAGGTCTCGCGAACAGCCGCGCACAATTCCAATGGAAAACGCATGCGGTTTTCCAGCGAGCCGCCGTATTCATCCGTGCGCAAATTTGACAATGGTGACAAAAACTCATGGGCCAAATAGCCGTGTGCGGCATGAATCTCCGGCACTTCAAAACCTGCGGTGAGCGAGCGTTTGGCGGCGGCTACAAATGCATCCACCGTAGCGTGAATATCGGCGACGGTCATCTCGTGAGGCTGCGGATAGCTATTCGAAAACGCGACCGTCGATGGCCCAATCACCGGCCAGCCGCCTTCACCTTCAGCAACTTTGCCGTGCCCGCGCCACGGTGAAAAAGTAGACGCTTTGCGCCCCGCGTGGGCCAGCTGAATGCTCGGTACCGCGCCGTGCGCCTTGATAAACGCCGCAATCGGTGCCCATGCCTTGGCCTGCGCCTCGTTCCAAATACCCGCATCTTCTGGCGAAATGCGCCCCTCGGGTGTTACCGATGCGGCCTCGGTCATCACCAGCGCCGCGCCGCCCACCGCGCGCGAACCGAGATGTACCATATGCCACTCATTCGGGATGCCATCCACGCAACTGTACTGACACATGGGTGATACAAAAATGCGATTCTTAAAAGTGATGTTGCGCAGCGAGAAGGGCGAGAACAGC
>JAYVYF010000017.1:0-5964 GCA_043784585.1 Burkholderiales bacterium | reverse complement strand
AATCTTCAAACAAATCGCGGGTGCGGGTGAAGCGATGCGGCTGGAAGGCAAGCAGGACGCGCCTTTCCGGCCATGCACCACGTGCTGCGGCAATGGTGGCGGCCATCTCAACCGGATGATGGCCATAGTCGTCCACCAAGGTGTAGGCGCCGCCGGCCGCAATTTTTACATCGCCATATCGCTGGAAGCGGCGACCCACACCGGTAAAACTTGCGAGTGCTTTTGCAATATTTTCATCTGACACACCCAGTTCGCGCGCAATCGCAATCGCAGACAAGGCATTCAGCACATTGTGCATCCCGGGCAGATTCAACTCAACGTCTAGCAGGCGCCCATCGCGCTGCTGAATCGTTGTGAACAGCATTTTTGGTCCCGACGCACGAACATTTATCGCGCGTAATTCGGCCTGCTCGCTAAAGCCATAGGTCATTATCGGCTTCGACAAGCGCGGCATGATCTCACGCAGATTTGCGTCATCGGCGCACAGCACGGCAAGCCCATAAAACGGCAAATGCTCCAAGAATTCAACAAACGCGGATTTCAGTTTGGCGAAATCGTGCGCATAGGTTTCCATGTGGTCCTGATCGATATTGGTGACCACGGCCATGATCGGCTTCAAGTACAAAAACGAAGCATCGGACTCATCGGCTTCCGCCACCAAGTATTCGCCCTTGCCGAGCCGTGCATTGGTGCCGATGGAATTTAGTCGACCGCCGATCACGCAGGTTGGATCAAGCCCCGCTGTATCAAGCACATGCGAAATAAGGCTGGTTGTGGTGGTTTTACCATGCGTTCCCGCAATCGCAATACCCTGTTTAAAGCGCATTAATTCTGCCAGCATCATCGCGCGCGCCACCACCGGCACACGTGCCGCTTTGGCCGCGACAACTTCCGGGTTATTGGCTTTGACCGCGCTCGAAATCACCACCACATCGGCTCCCGCAATATTATTTGCCGCATGGCCGATAACGATTTTGGCGCCGAGTGTGCGTAGCCGTTTTATCGATGCGCTCTCAGACAAATCAGCGCCGCTGACTTGATAACCCAGACTCAGCAACACCTCGGCGATGCCAGACATGCCAGAGCCGCCGATGCCAATGAAGTGGAGCTGTTTGACTTTATGCTTCATGCGTGCGCCTGATGAATAGACGCGGCTGCGCAAGCAGCCGCGCATGCGACAGTCGCGTTTGGTTTGCCTAAACCGCGCGCGAGGTTCGCCATCTCGCTGGCTTTGGCACGCGTGATGGATGCAATTTTTTGTGCAAGCCCTTCGGCGGTTTCTTCAGCTTGAGAAACCAGAATTCCGGCGTTTTTATCGGCGAGAAATTTTGCATTCGCCATTTGTTCTTCGGCCACAAACCAGGGCAGCGGAATCAAAATACTCGCCAGTCCTGCGGCGGCAATTTCGGCCACCGTGATTGCACCCGACCGGCAGATCAGCACATCGCACCAGCTGTATGCCGCCGCCATGTCGTCAATAAACGCATGCACATCGGCTGTCACGTTTGATGATTTATAAAGCTCAACCAACTCAGCGTAATTTTTTTCGCCAGACTGATGAATGACCTTAGGCCGTGAATCGGTTGGCATTAATTTCAGTGCCGCCACCACCAGCGCACTCATGGTCGAAGCGCCCAAGCTGCCGCCCACAATCAGCAGACGAATCGGGCCGATGCGGTTTTTTATCCGTACATCAGGCGCCGCAATTTTCAAAATGTCATCGCGCACCGGCGTGCCCAGCCATTCCAGATTTTTAGGCTTTGGCAACAGCGCGGCAATCGCATTTTTCGGCTTTTGATCAAAGCTATGAGGAAACCCCACCAGCACGCGGTCTGCAAATAAGGCCAGCGCACGGCTAGTGAGCCCCGCGTGTGCGCCGGGTTCGTGCACCACCAGCGGCTTGCCCAACATCGCCGCGATAACGCCACCGGGGAATGCAATGTAGCCGCCCATGGATACGACCACGTTTGGCTTGATGCGTCGAATAATTTCGAACGATTGCCAGAACGCGCGTAACAGCCTGAAAGGCAGCGTCAACCACGCCATCAGTCCTTTGCTGCGCACGCCTGCCATCGTCACCACTTCAATCGGATATCCCGCGCTGGCCACAAGTTTGTGCGCCATGCCGTAGGGCGTCGCCAGCCACACAATCGCGAAGCCTTGTTTTTCAAGTTCGCGCGCAATCGCAATGCCGGGGAAGATGTGTCCGCCCGTGCCTGCGGCCATGATAAGCGCGGTTCTTTTCGCTATCATGAGCGGCGTACTTTCGAAGTGGACGGGCGCGTTTGTGCCCGATTCTCATAATCGATGCGCAATAAAATCGCGACCGCGACACAATTCACCAAAAGACCGGTGCCGCCAAATGACAGAAACGGCAGCGTTAAGCCTTTGGTGGGCAGCAGCCCCATATTGACGCCCATGTTGATGAACGCCTGCACCGTAATCCACACGCCGATACCCTGCGCGACCAATGCGGCGAAATATTTTTCACGCATCATCGACTCGCGCCCGACCGCGAACGCGCGGTGAATGAGGAGTGCGAATAAACCGATGATGATGGCGACGCCGACAAAGCCCAACTCTTCTGCAATCACGGCAAGTAGAAAGTCGGTATGCGCTTCTGGCAAGTAAAAAAGTTTTTCGACACTGGCACCCAGGCCCACCCCCGTCCATTCGCCGCGACCGAACGCAATTAGCGAGTGTGTGAGCTGATAGCTTTTCCCGTAGGGATCCGACCACGGATCCATAAAGCCTTTCATGCGTTCCCAGCGATACGGGGACGTGACAACCAGACCTGCGAATGAAACCGCCAAGCAAATAATTAGCGCCGCAAACACCCGCCAGTTCAATCCGCCCAAAAACAGGATGACCATTGTAATTGAGGTGATGACCACCAGCGCACCAAAATCAGGTTCACGTAACAGCATCGCGCCGACGAAAACCATTACGCCCGCCATCGGTAAAAATCCACGCTTGAAGTCGTGCATGAATGCCGCCTTGCGCACCGTGTAATCGGCTGCATATAGGACCGCAAGCAGCTTCATCATTTCAGAGGGCTGCATCGTCATAAAGCCCAATCGAATCCAGCGGCGACTGCCGTTTACATCTTTGCCAATACCCGGGATCAACACCAGCACCAGCAAAAATGCGCCTGCAACAAATAACCACGGTGCCATCCGCTGCCAGGTGGCAATCGGAATTTGAAAAGCAATGCAGGCCGCCACGAATCCCAAGCCTAAAAAAATGGAATGACGCACCAAAAAATAGTGGGCCTGAAAACCCCACGCTTTGTCTGCCTCGGCAGTTGCAATCGATGATGAGTAAACCATCACCAGCCCGACCGCGAGCAGGATCAGTACGCTCCAAAAAATAGAGAGGTCCAATTCAGCGCGGGGTGCTGCGGGGCTATACAACATGCGCGGCCTCCATCCTGGCTTTTAGCGCCTGCACGCACTCGGCAAAAACATCGCCGCGGTGCTTATAGTTTTTGAACATATCAAAGCTTGCGCAGGCCGGCGACAACAACACTGCATCACCAGAAGATGCCCTTGAATAGGCGTTCTCCACGGCATTGGCCATGGTTGACGCGTGAACCGTATCGATACGCGCGGATGTTATTGCGCTCTCGATGGAGCGTGCATCCTTGCCGATCAGCACCACCGCTTTGGCACGCTTGCGGATCGGCTCCGCGAGCGGCGAGAAATCCTGCTCCTTGCCGTCGCCGCCAGCAATCAGAATGACCGGCATCATCATGCCGTTTAGCGCCGCCACCGTGGAGCCGACGTTGGTGCCTTTTGAATCGTCGTAAAAGGTGACGCCATTAACCGTGCCAACGTTTTCCAGACGATGCGGCAGGCCGGCGAAGTGGCGCAGGCCTTCAACCAGCTGCGCAGCTTCGCAGCCGATAGCGCGACACAGCCCGATTGCCGCGAGTGCATTGGCGACGTTATGCAGGCCTGCGACGGGCATATTGTTTAACGCCATCAGCGCGACATTGCCTTCAACCAGATGACCATTGGCGATACCAAAATCGCTATCCGTCGGCGCAAAATCCAAACCAAACGTCGCAAATGATTTGGATGCATCGACCATCACCATGCTGGCAACATCTTCGCGGTTAAGCACTTGATGTTGAGCGTGTTTGAAAATGCGTTTTTTAGCCCGCGCGTAATCGTCCATTGACGAATAACGATCCAGATGGTCCTGGCTAAGATTCAGCATCGTCGCAGCGTCAAGCTGCAGACTTGATGTTGTCTCAAGCTGAAAACTGGATAGCTCAAGGACGTACACGTCTGGTAGCGTTTGCAAATTCGTATTAACCTCCGCACGCGCCGAAGCATCAAGCACCGGCAGGCCAATGTTGCCGGCCACGACGGTTTTCAAACCGGCGGCCGCGCACATTGCCCCCACCATCGCGGTGACCGTTGATTTTCCGTTAGAGCCGGTAATGCCAATCACTTTGGGCCGTTGTCCTGTTCGTTCATTTAATTCAATTTGCTGCCACGCGAAAAGCTCGATGTCCCCAACGATTTTTTTGCCCGCCGCAACGGCGCGCGCGATGGCCGGGTGACACGCGGGCCCAGCAACGGCCACGCCCGGGCTTGCCACGATGAGTTCGGCGTCGCCAATAGCGGCGTCAAATATTTTTCGGTCCCAACCACCGGTGATGCACTCGACAGCGGGATGACTGGATTTGAGTTGACCAAGCCCTGGAGGGTCGTCACGGGAATCGGCGAGTCGCACTGCAGCACCCACACTTTTTGCCCATCGGACGACAGAGAGTCCGGTTTCTCCCGCACCAAGAACAAGTATTTTTTTGTCATGCCAATTCACTCCTGTTCCCTAAGATTGTCGAACGACTATAAATATGACAGTCCAGCATGGGCGTGCCGACTGGCGCATAAATGGCTTGAAACGCGCTCCGGTGCTAGGGTTTAAAAAACAAATATTCATCACAGCCTTAGCGTAATTTCAACGCAATTTCAACGTGGAGAGGCCAAACAGCACCAGCATCATCGTGATAATCCAGAAACGAACCACGACCTGATTCTCTTTCCAGCCTTTTAATTCATAGTGGTGGTGTAGCGGTGCCATGCGGAACACACGCTTGCCCGTGAGCTTGAATGACGCGACCTGAATCATCACCGATAGAGTCTCGACCACGAACACGCCACCCATGATAATGAGCACAATTTCCTGCCGGCAAATCACTGCGACCAATCCCAGCGCAGCGCCCAACGCCAGCGCGCCCACATCGCCCATAAATACTTCAGCCGGATATGCGTTGAACCACAAAAACGCCAAGCCCGAACCTGCAATCGCACCGCAGAAAATTGCCAGCTCACCCGCACCCGCGATGTGCGGCACGCCCAGATAGGCCGCGAAAACTTTATTCCCCGCAACATACGCAAAAATCGCAAGCGCTGACGCCACCATTACCGTCGGCATGATCGCCAGGCCATCCAAACCATCGGTTAGATTCACCGCGTTTGAAAAGCCCACGACCGTAAACCAGCCGAGGATGATGAAGCCGAGCGTGCCCAAGGGAATTGCAATAGTCTTGAAAAACGGCACAATCAAATCTGTTTGCTGCGGCAAATTGGCGCGATAGGCGATGTACGAAAGTGCGACCGCTGCGATCACGGTCTGCCAGAAAAACTTGGCTTTCGCCGGCAAACCTTTGGAATTTTTATGTACGACTTTTCGATAGTCATCAATCCAGCCGATCACACCAAAGCCAATCGTGGTGACCAGACACGCCCACACATAACGATTTTCAAGATCGCCCCAGATAAGCGTGGTGACGGCAACGGAAACGAGAATCAGTGCGCCGCCCATCGTCGGCGTACCCGTTTTCACCAGATGCGATTGCGGGCCATCGTTACGCACGGATTGGCCAATTTTGAGCGCGGTCAGTTTACGAATCATCCACGGGCCGACAATGAATGAAATCGATAGCGCGGT
>JAYVYF010000016.1:0-4798 GCA_043784585.1 Burkholderiales bacterium | reverse complement strand
GTTGCCAACCAAAAAGCCAGTCGAACGCCGCGAAATGAGCAGTACACCCACAGTAGTGATCACTAAAATCGCCGCGCCTAGTGCTGACCCGGACACCGGCAGCGGCCCCAACACGGATTCGCAACGCTATTCTGCACAAAATCAGGCCACGTCCAACAAAGCCAGGCAAGCTGATACCACCCTTAATCGCCGAACCAGCTTTGCCGTTGCCATGCGTTCGAGCACCGAGGCGGACCCAGCGACTGATGATGCTGAACTGGCGCACATCAACATTAACGGCGCAGGTCTACGGCCGGCTAAAAATTCAGATGGCCGCGGCAAGCGGCGCGGGCTCTTTTCGCAACTTAAGGAAAGCGCGCGCAATTTATTTCAGACCCGGCAAAAAGACGATATTGATTACGACAGCATCAAAAGCGAGCATGAAACAGCTGAAGTGTATGTGCGCCCTGCTTTCATTCCCGAGGCTGTTCAGCTCACGATCTACGAGAACACGCTGAGCGTCGAAGAAGAAATAGCGTTTGCGCATGATGCATTCACACGAACCGACGACCTGCTCCATCGTATATCCGAAGATATTCGCAGCGGCCAAGTGCTGAAACTCGAAGACGTCGAGACCGTGATCGACGACATGGTGGAGAGCATGGTGCGCAACCCGGATGCGATGATGTGGGTGGCACGTTTGCGTGAACAGGACTCGGCAACTTATGGTCACAGCCTGAGTGTGGCTGTGAATCTAGTTGCGTTTGGTCGCCACCTCGGTTATCCCAAAGTAGGCCTCTCTCATTTGGGACTGCTCGGCATGCTGCTCGATATTGGCAAAATAAAAATTCCGACCAAATTGCTGGAAAAACACGAACGGCTTACACCCGCAGAATTTAGTCTCGTCAAGAGACACGTGGAATTTGCTCTGGATATTCTTCACAAAACGCCGAATATTCACGCCGACGTGATGGATGGCATTGCGCAACACCACGAACGTATGAATGGTCAGGGTTATCCATTCGGACTGGCGGGCGAAAAAATCACTGTTTTTGGGCGCATGGCCGGCATTGCCGATAGCTACGCTGCCATGACGCAGCAGCGAAATTACGCCGAAACTGCCTCGCCTCATGATGCACTGCAAACCCTGTCCAGCTTTGCTGGTAGCCAGTTTCATGAAGAAATGCTCGAGCAATTTATCCAGTCTATTGGCGCATTTCCGGTCGGCAGTCTGGTGGAACTCTCCACCGGTGAAGTGGCGATTGTGGCTACCCATAACAAATTAAAACGTTTAAAGCCCAAGGTGATGATCATTACCGAGGCGGATAAGACCTTCCGTAAATTTCCGACCACCACCGACCTGCTCTACGATGTGTCAGAGAAACCGGTTTATATCCGCCGCGGCTTGGCACCCAACGCGTTTGGTCTTGATGTAAGCGAATTTTATTTGCACTGACGGACTAAATATTGATGCCAGCTGACGCGAATATCACTACCATTCCCGGCGAAAAAGTCGTCGGAACTAACGACAACCAGCATGAGTTGGCGCGCGATCAGCTCAAGCAGACAATCACCAACGCAATAGACCACGCGCGCATGTCGCAGCGATTCGTTGCGATGCTGATGGTGTCGCTGGCGCGTGCAGATAAACTGGAAGCGCTGTTGGGCGTGCCGACGGCGGACGTCATGCGGCGCGCCTTGAAGCGTCTGCCCGCGATCCTGCGTCCGGCTGATCGCTATATACAAATTTCGGATGAAAAAATTTGCCTTATATTGCCGAATTTGAAAACCGCCGCCCAGGCATGGCTCGCGGCAAATAAAATCCGCCAAACGCTGGAGCCTCCGTTTAGCTTTGACAACAGCATGATTGCGGTTAGACCCGTTATCGGCGTGGCCTGCTTCCCGGAGCATGCCAAATTTGCCGAACAGTTGATCGTCAACGCAGATATCGCCAACGTCATTGCCAGCAGCCGCGATCTGGCGCTGCATATTTTTCAAAATGAAGACAACCGCGATCTTGATATGTATTCCGGCCTCGAACCAATGTTGCGCGATGCGTTGCGCACCAATCTGCTTGAGGTCCACTATCAGCCGCAGATCGCACTTAAAACCGGTCGCTGCACGGGCCTTGAGGCGCTATTACGCTGGAATGTGCCCGAACGAGGCTGGATCAACCCTTCCGCCATCGTGCGAGTCGCTGAAGCCCATGGCATGATCAACACGCTTACCGGTTGGGTCATGAATACCGTTTTTCGCAACCAGAGCGAGTGGAAACGTGATGGCATCGAGATCGACGTAAGCGTCAATTTGTCTACTGTTTCGCTGCGTGAAAATGAACTTCCAGAAATAGTTGAGCAGTGTTTGGGCACATGGCAAACTGTACCCTCGACCGTTACGCTGGAAATTACCGAAACTAGCACCATCGGCGATATGGATCAGTCGCTGCTGGTGCTCAACCGTCTGAAAGAAAAGGGCGTGCGTTTATCGGTGGATGATTTTGGCACCGGCCATGCATCGCTACTGTACGTAAAGCGCTTTCCGCTTGATGAATTGAAGATCGATAAATCATTCGTTCAACACATGCGCGCATCAAAAGCTGATCAACGGATCGTGCGTTCAGTCATCGATCTAGCGCACAATTTTGAGCTATCCGTCGTCGCGGAAGGGGTCGAAGATGAGGCAACGTATAACGATTTAAAGAAACACGGCTGTGATGTGGCGCAAGGTTTTCATATCAGTCGCGCAGTACCAGAGACTGATGTGAAAGCATGGCTGCGCAGCCGCAACAAATAATTATTAACCAGTGAAAAATAAATAAGGACAGCTGCTGAACATGCCGGAGGGTCCTGAAATAAAGCGCTCCGCAGACGAGCTTTCTGCGGCACTTCTGGGTAAGCGAGCGTGGTTGGTTGAATTTGCATTTCCTCACCTCGCCGAGCACGCGGCGGCAATGCGCTCGCAGGTCATCTCCGGGGTCGAGCCGCGTGGAAAAGCGCTGCTGACGCATTTTGGTCATGGGCAGACAATTTATAGCCACAATCAGCTTTACGGCCAATGGCGAATACTGCCGCGCGGTCAGGCACCGCAATCGGGATTGCAAGTCCGTCTCGCGATCCATACCGATGATTCGGTTGCGGTACTTTATAGCGCATCTGACATTTCAGTGTGGCCCACCGAGCGCGTGGCGCATCATCCCTACATCGCCAGACTTGGCGTGGAATTGCTGGCGGAATCTACCCGCTTTGCCGATGTATTTGCACAAATAAATGATCCCCGTTTTGCACGCAAAAGTCTCGCCGCGCTGCTTTTGGATCAGGGGTTTTTGGCCGGTATTGGTAATTATTTGCGCAGCGATATTCTATTTGTCGCGCGCATCCATCCGCATGCGCGACTTGTCGATTTAAAGGCCGCGCAGCGCCGCAAGCTTGCCACGGCGGCATTTGAATTAACGCATCAGTCGTATAAAACACGTGGGATTACCAACGATTTGACGATCGCGAGCAAGCTCAAAAAGCAGGGTTTGTCGTTTGGCCGCTATCGACATTGGGTGTTTGATCGAGACCACGAAAACTGTCACGTTTGTGGCTTCGCGATCGAGCGGATTGATGTTTCCGGGCGCGGCTTGTATTGGTGCGCTCACTGCCAATGCAACTAAACCCAGCATCAACCCATTAGAACTCCAGCGCCCATTTATTGGGCGTGGCAACATGACATTTTCTGGCTCTCAGCATACCGTCAGGGCATTGGTTTTTAAAAAATCGTCACGCTTAAAAGCTAACATCATGCCAGCAGCAAAATCAGCAGGCTGTTTGTTGTCTGAAGCGTCACAAATTTTCTATCGCGATGTTTTATTCACCCCTCATTGTCTTAAGTTTTTCTGCCCAAATTCGAACGCCATCAAAAAAAGCATTCCTCGCGACCAAACTAAACGTCAACGGCAAAGCTTTGTCCAGAGACGCTACACGCGATACGCGGTTGCCGCGGGCGCTAGGTGATCATTTACAACTGGGCGGCACCAACGACGGATGTGGCGTGGCAAAGTACATACACAGGGCACATGAAAAGCGAAACGATCCGTTCGCGCTCAACCCCGCTGTCGGCCAGCTTGAGCACGAGCGGGTGCGGGGCAAGGCTCCCGACGGCCGGTCGTATGCCGCGTCCGACCCCCACCTGCTCGGCTGGGTGCACGCGGCCGAGGCGGACAGCTTCCTGGCGGCGCACCAACGGCACGGCCGCGAGCCCCTCACCCCGCAGGAGGCTGACCGCTTCGTCGCCCAGTCCGGCATCGTCGCCGGGCGCCTCGGCGTCGTCGACCCGCCGTCGAGTGTGGCCGGGTTGCAACGAGTCCTGGACGGCTACCGCCCCGAGCTCGTCAGCACCCCGCAGGCCTTCGAGGCGGCCCGCTTCCTCCTGCTCCACCCGCCGCTCGCCTGGACCAACCGGGCCGGCTACACCGCCCTCGCCGGCGGCGCGGTCGCGCTGCTGCCGATGTGGGCCAAGGAGATGCTGCGCCTGCCGGTGCTGCCGATCACCGAGCGCGTCGTCGGGGCGCCGCTGGCGGGGCTGGCCGTGCGCACGGTCAGGTGGGCGCTCTCGGACCCGAGGGACCCCCGGAACGCCCGCACTGCCTGACCCCTGGCACCAGCGTCAACCGGCGGGGCCGTCCTCGATGACCTCGACGACGTCGTGGCCTCAGCCGACGATGGCGTCGACGAAGGCCTCCGCGTCGAAGGGCGCGAGGTCGTCCGGTCCCTCGCCCAGGCCGACGAGCTTGACCGGCACGCCCAGCTTGCGCTGGACGGCGACGACGATGCCGCCC
>JAYVYF010000015.1:0-9936 GCA_043784585.1 Burkholderiales bacterium | reverse complement strand
CGAGCTGCAAATTTCAGGAAGGTGATGCTGCTAATTTGCATGAGCTAAAAGACGATTCGTTTGATCTTGTCGTTAGCATTTTCGGTGCGATGTTTGCGCCCACACCGTTCAACGTTGCCAAGGAAATGGTGCGGGTGACCAAGGCTGGCGGCCGTATTATCATGGGCAATTGGATTCCTAATGACCCCACATTGGTGGCGCAAATTTTAAAAATCAGCGCATCCTACTCCCCCCCTCCACCCGAAGGCTTCATCAGTCCGATGACGTGGGGAATTGAAAGCAACGTGATCGAACGATTCGCAGGCGCGGGGGTTGCTGCCGAGAGTATCGCGTGCGCGAGAGACACCTACAACATTAATTTTGCTGGTAAACCTGCTGAGTTGCTCAGCGCTTTCAGAAATTACTATGGCCCCACCATGAACGCATTCGAGGCTGCCGAAAAAAATGGCAAAGCCGCGAATTTGCAAAGTGAGCTTGAAGCGCTTTTCAACAGCCAAAATAACAGCACGAGCGCGGATACCACATTGATCCCGGCAACATTTTTGCGGGTGACGGTCTCGGTGAGTTGAACGGCTATCCTGGCGGTGACGTAGGGCTCGGCTTTTATTGCTGATGTACGAGTAGGCTTATCGATATTCTTCAGTTCAAAAAAAAACGCCGCAAGCAGCCTGACTTGCGGCGTTTTAGCTTTCAACAATCGAAGTTGAATTTACTTCAACAAATGCGCCACACCCGCACGCTCTTCTTCTAATTCTTTCAGGGTCGCATCCATTTTTCCGCGCGAGAATTCATCAATTTCCAGACCCGTCACACGCGTATATTTGCCATTCTCACAAATCACCGGCACACCGTACATCACACCATCAGGAATGCCATAGCTGCCATCGGAGGGAATGCCCATCGTGACCCATTTTTCGTGGGTGCCGAGCACCCAATCGCGGATGTGATCGATTGCGGCGTTAGCGGCGGAGGCGGCAGACGATACACCGCGCGCTTCGATAATCGCGGCACCGCGCTTACCGACCGTGCCGATAAATGTGTCGCGATACCACGCCTGATCGTTAACAACCGCAGGTGCCGCCGTACCGCCGATGGTGGCGAAACGATAGTCGGGATACATCGTCGGCGAATGATTGCCCCAGACGATCATTTTTTCGATGCTATCAACTGACTTGCCAGTCTTGGTTGCGAGCTGCGACAGCGCGCGATTGTGATCGAGGCGCAGCATCGCGGTAAAGTTTTCACGTGGCAGGCTGGGCGCGGATTTCATCGCAATATAGGCATTCGTGTTTGCCGGATTGCCAACCACCAATACTTTGACAGCGCGTGACGCCACGGCATCAAGGGCAGCACCCTGCACGGTGAAAATCGCGCCGTTGGCCTCCAACAAATCCTTGCGCTCCATACCGGGGCCGCGCGGACGCGCACCTACCAGCAAGGCCACATCGGCATCTTTGAACGCGGTCATTGCATCGGAATGCGCGCTCATGCCCGCCAGTAGCGGAAATGCGCAGTCGTCCAGCTCCATCATCACACCTTTCAACGCTTTTTGTGCTTTTTCGTCGGCGATTTCGAGCAGTTGCAGGATGACAGGCTGATCCTTACCAAGCATTTCACCGGATGCGATACGAAACAACAAGCTGTAACCGATTTGGCCAGCGGCACCGGTCACGGCGACGCGCATTGGTTTTTTCATGAGATGACTCCAGAGTGGGGTGAGGATTAGGGGAGGCGTTACAAAAGGGGAAATATGATTATACAAAATATGACGGGTAAACAGCGGATTGAGGGCTTTCTCAAGCTAAAGCGCTAACTCGATTTATATGACCGATTACGCGTCGACAGCACACAGCGCCTCGTCCCATGCTTGCCGATGAGGAGCCGACCATCGGCGCTAGATTAATTGCTTTAAACCCCAAAGACTAATCCATCCGCTTCTTCAGCCCGATCATCAACACCCCCGCCATCACCAATCCCGCCCCGCCCATCTGCAACCACGTCACCGGCTCATTCAAAAATAAATAGCCCAAAAATATCGTCGCAGCCGGGCCTATTGAGCTCATCATCGCGGCATTTGACGAGCCGATGCGGCGCATGCCCTCGGCCATCATCAGCACCGGGAAGACGGTCGAGACCGTCGCCATCCATACGGCCAGCGTCCAGATTTGGGCGGGTTGCCTGAGCGCAGTACCGTTATGTGCAATCGCGAAATGAATCAGAATCGCAATCGTTGACACCACCGAGGCATACGCGCCAAAACGTACCGCACCGATGCGCTTCACCATTTGCCCCGCGCCCACCAAATAACCCGCATAAAGCAAAGCGGAGATGAGTACCAGCATGCTGCCGAATAAGACCGAATTTTCAGTCGTCACTAGGTCATGCACAAACACCAGCGCGATACCCGCGTAGCTCAGAGCAAGTGCAGCCACATCGCGGCGCACGATGCGATAGCCTAAAAATAGCGCAGAGAGCAACACCACGATGGTGGGATTCAAAAATAAAATGAGCCGCTCCAGCGCGGCGCTGATGTATTGCAGGCCCCAAAAATCAAACAAACTCGCACCGTAATAACCCATTAGGCCGACCACGACGAGCGCACCCCAATCACGCCGCGTAAGCGGTGCTGCGCCGCGTGAAGACCAATACGCAATGCCTAAAAAAAACGGCAACGAGATGACCATGCGCATGAACAGCAACGTGATGGGTGCCACCGCAATGCCCGTGACTGCGGCGTTGGCATAAGCAAGCTTGATAAAAATGGCTTTTGCCGAAAAGCCGATGGCGGCGATCAGCACAAACGCTGCACCAACGACGTCGGTACGGGATTGGGTACGCAGGCTGGATGCAGGCGCGCTCATGGGCAATGGCTCATACCGGTTTCATTATTAATTCCTGCCATCCTGAATGCCCCAATTTTTCCAACGTCTCCTTATTTTTCTCGAAAATATCAGCCGCGTCAGGAAACGCCGCCACCGCTTTTTCTACACTTGCCTCACGCAGCAAATGCAGCGTGGGATACGGTGAGCGGTTGGTGAAGTTGGTAATGTCACCTAGCTCGGTATCGACGAATTGATACTGGGGATGAAAGCTGGCGATTTGAATTTCATTGCTCAAACCAAGCTCCTCCACCGTTGCATCGGCAATTTCTAAAAAATCGTTGTAATCCAAAAAATCATTCAACACATGCGGATGAATAAGCAGTGTGGTGTCGATCATTTCTTTATCCGCACTCGCCAAATGATTTAGTTCAATCATTAAGTTTTCGATCAGCGCTTCCACGCAGGCAGCCTCGCTCACTACAATGCGAATTTGCCCCTTTACGTGCACTGCTTTGGCAAACGGGCAAAGATTGAGCCCAATCACGGCGCGCTCCAGCCAGCTTTTGGTGTCGCCGATGTAGCCTTCAGTTTGGTCAACGTTCATCACGCATTATTCCAGCGGAATTTTTTGATCGAGTATCGCCACCGCCGTAATCGCGTTATCAGGAAAACCGTCAATCACCAGATCAGAGTAGGTGAGATAGGTGAGCGTATTGCGCCTGGGATCAATCATCCGCACCACGCGAACGTGCTTAAAAATAAACGACGCACCCTCTTTGAAAACTTCTTCCTGTTGCGGCAATTTTTTCGCAAAACTGATCGGTCCGACCTGACGGCAGGCCACCGAGAATCGCGAAGGATCTTTCGCCAATCCGACAGCACCTTTCAGCCCGCCGGTTCGTGCTCGCGAAACGTAACACGCGACCCCCTTCACTGACGGATCATCAAAGGCTTCAACGACGATTTTATGATCGGGGCCAATCAAAATAAATTTGGTATCAACCGAGCCGATTTCTTCGGCGGCAAGATTGCAGCCCAACAACGCGCCAGCGATAACGACAGCGGAGGCGACAGTTCGAATGTTGAGTCTCATAATTTTTTTCCTTGTAAAGATAAACAGTGTGCCGACCCGTTCCTTCCCGAGCGACCGGGAAAGGAGACAATCATTGCGCCCCTGTGGCCCTGTGGCCCGGGAAAATAATCGAATGAATGAAATTGAAAGGGCAATATCGCCAAATTATAGAGGGTATCAAAGGCACAGCATTCGACTTGCGCCCTTAAGCCACGTAAACTGCAGGGCTCTTTTTACGAATCTGAATCGCGTCATCATGTCTACCGAAACGAACCCTATCTTCGAGCTTACGCCCCAATCGCCGACCGAAGCCGCGCTGGATGCAGCACGCGACTTGCAACGCGAAGCGGCGCAGATTAAAACCGAAGCCGCGCGTCGTCGCACGTTCGGCATTATTTCGCACCCTGACGCCGGCAAGACCACGCTGACCGAAAAGCTGCTGCTATTTTCGGGCGCTATCCAGCAGGCAGGCACGGTCAAGGCGCGCAAGAGTTCTCGCCACGCGACATCCGACTGGATGGAGATTGAAAAGCAGCGCGGTATTTCGGTGGCAAGTTCGGTCATGCAGTTTGAATATCGTGACCATGTCGTCAATTTACTCGACACGCCCGGCCACCAAGATTTTTCAGAAGACACTTATCGCGTGCTGACTGCCGTGGATTCCGCGCTGATGGTGATTGACGCGGCCAAAGGTGTGGAAACGCAGACGATTAAATTGCTCAATGTGTGCCGCATGCGCGCAACGCCCATCATCACCTTTATGAACAAAATGGATCGCGAAACGCGCGACCCGCTTGAGCTGCTGGATGAGGTTGAATCGGTGTTGCAAATTCAGTGTGCGCCGGTGACCTGGCCGATTGGCATGGGCAAAACATTTCGCGGTGTTTATCATTTGCTGCGAGATGAAATCATGTTGTTCGAAGCCGGAGAAGACCGCAACACGGGCGAATTTGAAATCATCAAAGGCATCAACAATCCGCGTCTTGCCGAGATGTTTCCGATGGAAATTGAAGAGTTGAAAATGCAGGTGGAATTGGTCAAAGGCGCGTCGCATCCCTACGATCTCGATGCATTTTTAGCTGGCACACAGACGCCGGTATTTTTTGGCTCCGCCATTAATAATTTTGGCGTTCGTGAAATTTTAAATGCGCTGCTCGATTGGGCACCAGCACCGCGCTCACGCGATGCCACGATTCGCACTGTCGAATCGACCGAGCCCGCGTTCTCCGGATTCGTATTCAAAATACAAGCCAATATGGACCCCGCCCATCGTGACCGCATCGCGTTTCTGCGCGTGTGTTCGGGCAAGTTTGAGCGCGGCATGAAGATTCAACATTTGCGCATCAATCGTGAAATCCGCGTCAATAACGTTGTCACGTTCATGGCCGCGAGCCGCGAGCAGGTTGAGGTTGCCTACGCGGGCGACATCATCGGTCTGCCCAACCACGGCAATATGCAAATCGGGGATTCGTTCTCTGAAGGCGAGCCGCTGCAATTTACCGGCATCCCGTATTTCGCACCGGACTTTTTCCGCGCCGTGCGGATTCGCAATCCACTGAAGGTGAAGCAATTGCACAAAGGTTTGCAACAACTCGGAGAAGAAGGTGCCGTGCAAGTGTTCAAGCCAGTTAGTGGTGGTGATTTAGTCCTTGGCGCGGTGGGCGTTTTGCAGTTTGAAGTGGTCGCGAGTCGACTGCAAAATGAATATGGCGTTGACGCGGTATTCGAAGGCACCAGCACCACCTGCGCACGCTGGGTCACGGTGAAGGAAGGCGAGGATAAACGCCTGCTGGTCGATTTTGAAAACGCTCTCGCCCACAATATTTCCTACGATGCGGCGAATAATTTGGCGTACCTCTCACCCAACAATGTTAATTTGCGATTGACCGAAGAGCGCTGGCCAAAGCTGGTTTTCCACACCACACGTGAACACGCGGTGAAGTTAGGCGCTTGAAAACTAGTTGTATTTGCGGCAACAACGTCGCTTACGAAAAATGCTGTGGCCTATATTTAGACGATAACGAAATTGCCCCCACCGCCGAAGCGCTCATGCGCTCGCGCTATACGGCTTACACACAATTGCGTGATGATTATGTGCTGGCGACATGGCACCACAGCACGCGGCCCATTACGTTGTTAGAGATAAATGAAGTGCCGACAGCGTGGCTGGGGCTTGACGTTAAAAAGCCAATTGCTCATTTAGCGAATGCAGAAAATTTAAACGACCCGAACAACAAGATGGATCGGAATAAGGCTACGGTGGAGTTTGTGGCACGCTTCAAAATTGGCGGCGGGCGTGCTCAACGATTGCATGAGATCAGCAGATTTGTGCGTGAAGATGGACACTGGTTCTATATGGATGGGAAGATATTGGGGGATTGAGCTCAGCCCAGAAATACCCTGCTCACAGGCCGCATCAGATACAAAGCGATACCGCAGCAAAAAATCAAAGGAAACAACCATGAACGATGTTGAATACCACCTTACCGAAGAATATATCGAGCTTAATCATCTGCTCAAACTCGCAGGCTTTGCCTCCAGCGGCGGTGGCGGATCGGCACTTGTGGTACAAGGTTTGGTCACCGTCGATGGCAAACCCGAAAGCCGTAAACGCAACAAAATTCGTGTCGGGCAGGTGGTGCGATATGGGGGTGCGCGGATTTTTGTGTTGGCACCCAAAGGCAGTCAGCCAAAAAGCTGACTAAATTTCATGGCCATAAAATCCACCATCTTCAAAGCCGAGCTTGCCGTATCCGATATGGATCGCGGCTACTACGCCACGCACGAGCTCACCATCGCACGCCACCCCTCCGAAACCGACGAACGCATGATGGTTCGTGTGATCGCATTCGCCTTGCACGCAGAGGAATATCTGGAATTTGCAAAAGGTATTTCCACCGACCATGAGCCGACGCTGTGGCGCAAGGATTTTACGGGGGCCATTCAGGATTGGATCGACGTCGGCCTGCCAGATGAAAAATGGTTACGCAAAGCCTGTGGCCGCGCCACCCGCGTGACGCTTTACACCTACGGCGGCAACGCCGCCGAGATGTGGTGGAAAGCAAACGCACCACTGGTCGAGCGGTTGAGCAATCTAACGATAGTCAACCTCCCGCAAGAATCCACCAAGGCGCTGGCCAAACTCGCCGAGCGCAATATGCAATTCAGCGCTAGCATTCAGGACGGCGAGATGACATTTTCAAGCGATGCAGAAATGGTTTCGGTGGAGATGGTGGCGTTTAAGGTGGCGGATTAAAACGCTTGCACTGGCGGGGCGATTGGGGCACAAATGACTGGCAACGCCCGCCTTGTCTAGCGTTCTGTCTAATAAAAACGTTCAGCGCTCCTCTTTTCCTTCCCACATTTTTGCAATGCAGAGCAACGCATTGGGAAACGTACCAGACGTATTTCAAGGAAAAATAGTATTGCCGTAATTGTAGCAAACAACGCCGTCGGTGGCTGTACGAGTCATGACATTACGCCCACCGAGTCGCGTCAATATGTAAATCATCGAGCGCAGCGCCCAGTATTCCGCGGGTTTATCTCGGCCTCGATCCATTTCCTGTAAGCGAGTGTGGTGGCCTCATCACGCGACACGCCATCTTTAGCGCAATGCCGCGCCATCGACCAAACGGACCGCCGCAATTTAAAATCGGCGAGCCAAATTTCGCGGCCAGCCGCATTCGGCTGGCGAGTTTGGCGAGTGCTTCTGCATTGGGAGAAACCTTAACCGCTGCGGCCCCCGCGTTCAGTTCTTTTTCGCTGATGGAGCTGGCATCCGCGACCATGCCCGCCAGCAAGCGCGCGTCATGATTTGCCGTCCTCCACAATTCAACGGCCAGGGTGTGATCTACCTTGATGCGTGTTTAAAGCTTGTCAAGACCGCCAAACTACCCCTCAAACATCGGCTCGGCCACACCGTGTCGACGCTAGGTCTCGCGCGTATACTTATTGCCGAGCCCTTCAAGTCCCTGCATTACGTCGTTCAAGTTCATCGCGCTGCTATAACTTGATTCCGAAAATAAGTTGCCCCATTATTCTAATCAGACGCACACTGCAACCACTACTATTATTATTTTCTCTAAAAGCGGCAAAACCGTTACCATTCCCAAGCCACGAAAGATCATGAAAAAAACTTCCGCCCCGCACCTCGCTTTTTATGCTGCTATTTTTTCGTTGGCCACCACCCTCACCTTCGCGGCTCCGACTAGCGGCGTCGACATTCCCGAGCCCACCATCACGCGCTATCCCGGCACCTTAAAACTCGAGGTGGATGTCACCGATATAGAGCGCAAAATTCATAAGGCGCGGCTGTCGATTCCCGTCACGCCCGGCCCGCTGACGCTGCTGTTCCCGCAATGGCTGCCGGGGAATCATTCACCGACCGGCAATATCGCGGCGCTAAGCGGCCTCACAATTAAAGCGGGGGGCACGAAAGGATCAACCCTGCCATGGACGCGCGATACGATTCAGGTGTTTGCGTTTCATCTGACCGTGCCGGATGGCGTGACCCAAATTGACGCGGAATACCAATACCTCACCGCGGTCTCGCCTGCACAGGGTCGCGTGCTGGTGACGCCGGACATCGTGAACGTGCAGTGGAATTCAGTGATACTTTATCCTGCGGGTTACCGCGCAGATGGCATCATGGTCGAGGCCACGATGACGCATCCTGCCGGCTGGCAATATGCGACTGCGCTGGAATTAAAAAATGCCGCCGTAGATAGCAAAACCAACCAAGCTGAGTTCGCCGCCGTGAGCTTGAATGAACTGGTTGATTCGCCGGTGTATGTGGGCCGCTATGTAAAACGATATGAGCTTGATCCCGCAAGCAAAGTGCCGGTGCGCTTCAATGTTTTTGCTGATAACGCGGAAAGCCTGGAAGCTACGCCCGAACAGATCGAGCCGCACCGAAGCATGGTCAAACAAACGTATAAAGTTTTTGGCCCGGGGCCGTATAAACATTACGATTTTTTGATTGCCGCCAGTGAGAATTTCGGCGGGTCGGGCGGTCTGGAGCATCGCCAATCGACCGAGATCGGCGTCGGCGCAAGCTATTTCAGCAAATACAAGGATTCCGCGCCGATGCGCGGGGTGGTGCCGCATGAGTATGTGCATGCATGGGATGGCAAATTCCGCCGTCCGGCAGATTTAAACACGCGCAATTTCAATGAACCAATGCAGGATTCGCTGCTGTGGGTTTACGAAGGTCAGACCACTTATTGGACCGATATTATCGGCGCACGCTCCGGCCTGCATTCGCCGATTGAGGCCCGCGAAGCATTGGCACGTACCACCGCGTCGATGCTGCAACGTACAGGCCGCGCCTGGCGCAATCTGCAAGACACGACCAACGATCCGATCATGACCGCCCGCGGGCAGAGCAAATCATGGTCAAGCTGGCAACGCGGCGGCGACTACTATCCCGAGGCGCTGTTGCTATGGCTGGATGCGGATTTTAAAATCCGCGAACTGACGGGCGAAAAGCGCTCGCTGGATGATTTTGCTCGAACATTTTTTGCCGTTCCCGCCGATAATTTTGCCACCCGCCCCTACACGTTTGAAGATGTCGTGGCGACGCTCAATAGCGTGGCCGCCTATGATTGGAAAACATTTTTGCGTGCTCGGCTCGACAGCACGCGCGACAATAATCCGCTCGATACGCTGGGCCGCAGCGGCTGGAAACTGGTCTATACCGATAAGCCCAATATCTTTGCCGAGGCTGCGAATAAAAATCGCGGCGATGCCGATTTCGAATATTCGCTGGGCCTCATTATCGACAAGAAAGACGTGATTAGCGACGTCCAGTGGGGTAGTCCCGCGTTTGATGCGCGCATCGCGATTGGCGCAACCCTGCTCGCCGTCAATGGCCGCGCTTACAAGGCGGAGCACGTGAACAACGCACTCGTCGCCGCCAAAGCAAGCAAGAAACCGATTGAGCTTTTGATCAAAAGTGACGACCTCTATCGCACCGTCGTGATTAGCTATTTTGACGGCATTCGCCATCCGCATCTGGAGCGGGTTGAAGGTAGCAAGGACCGG
>JAYVYF010000014.1:0-1984 GCA_043784585.1 Burkholderiales bacterium | reverse complement strand
TGCTTTATCAACTTTAAGGAATGTGCGCTTTTTGCGCACTTCAACTTGAATAGTGCGAGCCTTGCCGGTGGCGTCAGATTTTTTTATTTCCGTGGTCTGCTTTCGCACCAAGGTAATTTTTTTCTTCTCATCCTTGTGGCCGTGGGTTTCTCGCAAATAGTCAAGAAGTCGCGACTTGTCTTCTTCGGCGAGCGTTTCTTCTACCGAACGTTTAGACACGCCCGCAGCCTTGAGCTGCTCCAGGAGTGTCTCTTCGGTTAGCTTGAGTTGATTTGCAAATTGAGCAATTGTGGTTTGAGCCATTTGATACCTATCGTTACGCTACGTGACTACGTTAATCCGTCAGCGAAGTGGTCTCAAAATGGCGGCACGCTGTGTAAATTAGCGGGTGCCCGATGGGTAAGTGCGATTTGCACTTTCTCCGAACACACCGCCCACAACTGCTTTGGCGTTTTTGAGGCTACTTCATGTGAAAACTTATGGGTGTAATACTAAAAACATCACTAGCTCTGCGGTGCTGTTGGCACGGCGTCTGCAACCACATCGGCTGTTGCTTCTACGTTGGTTTCAGACTTGGTTTCGGGCTTAACTACGGACGACGCTTTTTCCGCAAACCATGGCGCGCGCGCAGTCATAATCAATTGCTTGGCGCGATCCGCATCCATGCCGGTCATTTCTGTTAACTCATCAATTGCTAAATCGGCCAAGTCATCCATCGTGCGGACACCTTTTGTCGCCAACGCCTTTGCCGTCGCAGCATCCATGCCGTCCATGCCTAACAAATCGTCAGCGGCGGTTTCCATGGTTTCTTCAGACTTGATAGCATCGGTCATGATGGCATCACGTGCCCTGCGGCGAAGCTCATTCACGGTGTCTTCATCGAACGCTTCGATTTCCAACATTTCCGCTAACGGCACATAGGCCACTTCTTCCACATTACTAAAACCTTCGTCGATCAAGATCTGTGCAACATCTTCATCAACGTCGAGCTTGGCCATAAACAGTTCTTTGATGCCGGTATGTTCGGTATCGCGTTTGGTCTCGGCGTCGGTCTCGGTCATGATATTGAGCTGCCAACCGGTCAATTCCGATGCCAGCCGCACGTTTTGACCACCACGACCGATTGCCTGCGCGAGCTGCTCTTCATCCACCACCACGTCCATGCTGTGTTTTTCTTCATCAACAATGATTGAAGAAACTTCAGCCGGCGCCAATGCATTGATGACAAATTGGGCCGGATCTGCCGACCACAAGATGATGTCGACCCGCTCACCCGCCAATTCGCCGGTCACAGCCTGCACGCGCGAGCCGCGCATGCCCACGCAGGTGCCAATTGGATCTACGCGGGGATCATTCGATTTCACCGCGATTTTGGCGCGCATGCCGGCGTCACGCGCGGCCGCTTTAATTTCCAACAAACCTTCTTCGATTTCAGGCACTTCCAGCTCGAACAAAACCTTGATGAAATCGGGCGTGATACGCGAAAGCACTAGCTGCGGGCCGCGTAAGTTACGGTCAACTTTCAACAGATAAGCGCGAACCCGGTCGCCGACGCGTAAATTTTCCTTCGGGATCGTCTGATCGCGCGGCAAAAGCGCCTCAATGCGACCCGACTCCACAATCACATTGCCGCGCTCAATACGCTTGATGGTGCCGGTAACCAGCTGCTCATCGCGCGCCAGAAAGTCGGTCAGAATTTGTTCGCGTTCGGCATCGCGAATTTTTTGCAAAATCACTTGTTTGGCGGTCTGTGCACCAATACGGCCAAAATCCACAGCCTCCAACGGCTCTTCGATCATGTCGCCAATTTCCAGGCCTTCGCCACGTTCGGGCGCATCGGTGATCGCGATTTGGCGCGCCGGCTCTTCATGCTCTTCGTCCGGCACCACCGTCCAGCGCTGAAACGCCTGATATTCGCCGGAGAGACGATCAATCTCAACGCGCACATCCGCTTCCTCCTGCAGGAATTTGTCGGTAAATTTTT
>JAYVYF010000013.1:0-14135 GCA_043784585.1 Burkholderiales bacterium | reverse complement strand
CTCAGCGTGCCGCTGATTGCGGCGGTGGGGGGCATCATATTTTTAAGCGAAACGGCCACGCCACGCCTCCTGATCGCGTCGGTGGCCATTCTGGGCGGAATTGCTTTTGTGATTGTTGGCCAATCCGAAAAAAAATAGCCCAGCTCCAAATTGGGGTGAGTCATGTCGATCCCGGGCTGTCGCTACGCGATTTTGCGCTTTTTACATATTTTTCCATCCATTAATTTATTTCTTGGAGCATGTAAAAAATGGATTCGCTGGAGAGAAAGCCGTGACTTTCGTTATGCCGCATCACCAGACGCGCAGTGCCGCCTGGGCCTTTGATGGCTCGAAATAAAGGTTTGCTCTGGATCGGGACGGTGCTCGCGTTATTGTCTTGTTTGCGGTGAATCAGCAGCAATGGATCTTTTATTTGGTGAAAAGCAGCAAAACAGCAGCGCCGGTGTCGGGGCAGGGGGAGATCACTTGAAGGGTCTGTCCCAGCAGGTGCTCACTTCAGCCCCGTCCCGCAGTCAGGAATCTGATGCGGTCGCATTGTCAGTCGTGTTCATGAAAAAACAAGATTTTATCGACCGCCGCGTCGAGTGCGCTGTTTAAATTAGCCCTGGGCTCTAGATCACGCGTCACCAACTCCCTCTCGAACCATCCAGAGCCGGCAGATCGCGTGGCAGCAATAACTAAAATCGCAAATAATTTAACAGCAGCAATCATTAAAGCCCCTGCAATTGCAGGAATTGCTTGTGGTGCGGAGGTGAGGAGAATAGCGAGTTTGCGGGCTGATTAAGAAGCCGGATAGGTCTTGATTTTTTCCAGCACAAAGTTGCGCACGCCTAGCGGCAGAGGCGTTGATTCGTGCTCAAACTTTTCACCAATACCACCGTGATCAAATACGCCGTCGGCCACAAAAATGGCGCTCATCGCCCTGCCTGGTTTATCTTCGGGCGAATCAACGCCCTCGTGGTTGTAGCCGCGCTCTAGCGACCACCGGAGTGCGCGCTGCTGATCGGCCTTTGCATAGCAAAGCTGAAAGCCCTGCACCTCGCCTGCAAAGTTTTCCCAAACGTAAAGATCAAAAAAATCATCGTGAAACCAGCGCCGGTGCCGGCCCGCGTCGTATTGTGTAAGGTTGGTAACTTCACTCAGCATTTACGGTCCCCCGGCAGTTCAACGTTGGTTAAATTCAGGCGTTCATACGCGCCAGCATGGCAAGCATTTTATCGGGATCGTCCGCTTTGAGAATTTTCGCGGCAGCGGGCTCAATATCGGGCAAATTGGAAATCAGCACGCGCTGCTTTACCGTCAATAAATTGGCTGGATGCATGGAAAATTCGCGCAGGCCAAATCCGAGCAAGAGCCTCGTCAGATCTACGTCGCCGGCCATTTCGCCGCATACTGTGACGGGTACGCCCGCAGCATTTGCCTGACGGATCACACTCGAAATCAGCAGCAAAATGGCGGGGTGCAGCGGGTCGTACAAATGCGCCACGGTGTCGTCGGTGCGATCTATGGCCAGCGTGTATTGAATCAGATCATTGGTGCCAATCGACACGAAATCGAGCGTCTTCAAAAACATTGGCAGTGCAATCGCAGCCGCCGGAATTTCGATCATGCCGCCGACTTGAATTTTGTCGTTGAATTTTTTACCTTCCGCGCGCAATTGCTCTTTGGCGGTGTCCAGCGCGGCGATGGTTTGCTTGAGCTCGGTCACCGAGACCAGCATTGGAATCAGCAAGCGCACATCACCAAAACGTGAGGCCCGTAAAATCGCCCGCAGCTGGGTATTAAACAATTGCGGCTCACTCAGGCAATAACGAATCGCCCGCAGCCCCAAAGCGGAATGTGCGCTCGGCTGACCTGGCCCGCCGAGCGATTTATCGGCCCCGATGTCGAGCGTGCGAATTACCACCGGCTTGCCGCGCATGCCTTCGGCAACGGCTTTGTAAGCCTCAAATTGCTCCTCCTCGGTGGGCGAACCTTTGCGATTCATGAACAAAAATTCAGTTCGAAAAAGCCCAATACCGGTTGCGCCGGATTGCCTGACGGCATCAAGATCAGACGGCAATTCAATGTTTGCGAACAGCTCAACCACAGTGCCGTCCAGCGTTTCAGCGGCAGCCGTTTTAATGCGCGACAATTTTTGCCGTTCAAGCTTCCACTGATTTTGCTTCAGCCGGTATTCTGCCAGCACCATCTCGTCAGGACCCACAATCACCACACCCTGCGTGCCGTCGACAATGATGACTTCATCCTCGCGCACCAGCTCGCGCGCGGTATGCAAGGCGACAATTGCCGGAATCGCCAAGCTGCGCGCCAGAATCGCGGTGTGCGACGTTGAGCCGCCCACATCGGTTACAAACGCGGCGACCTGATGATCTTTGAACAAAATCACGTCGGCAGGCGACAAATCATGCGCGACTAAAATCGTATCTTCAGCGCGTTCACGTAATTTTTCAGGCACATCGCTGGATTGACCCGACAGCGCCGCAACAATACGCTCAGCCACCTGCCGCACATCGGTTTTACGTTCGCGTAAATACTCGTCCTGAACCTCAGCAAACTGCGCGAGCAATTCATCAAGCTGCAGCTTTAACGCCCATTCGGCGTTGCATGATTCACGGCGAATGACGTCGCGCGGCGTTTCGGACAGCGATGGATCGTCGAGCATCATTCGATGCACCGTTACGAACGCTGCCATCTCGCCCGACGCTTCACCTTTATGCGTGGTCTGGATTTCTTTTTCGAGATTATTCAGCTCGGTGCGTACCAGCTTTACCGCTTTTTCAAAGCGTTTGATTTCGCGCGCGATGAATTCTTCCGGAATCTGGTAATGGTCAACTTCAAGTGACGCATTGGTCACGAGGTGCGCATGTCCGATGGCGATACCGCCAGAGACACCGAGGCCGTGCAGGGTGAAGCTCACTTCAGCCTACTCGGAAATATAAACCCCATAGCAGGCCTGCAGTTCAAAGCATTTGTGCCTCGACACGCCCGTCTGGCAATGAGTTTCATTTTGGAAGATAAATTCATGTACTTTCGGCTGTTATGCGCTAAAGATATTGAGCCTGCGGGCGGTGTTATTCGCCTTCGCCAAATTTGTCGTTTATCAAGGCCACGACGGCATTCATCGCTTCGACTTCATCCGCGCCGGTTGCATCCAGTTCCAGCTTCGAGCCTTTGCCTGCTGCCAGCATCATCACGCCCATAATCGATTTTGCATTGACGCGTTTGCCGGCTTTGGTGACAAAAATTTCTGATTCAAACTGCGCCGCGGTTTGGGTCAATTTTGCCGAGGCGCGCGCATGCAGGCCAAGTTTATTGATGATCTCGATATCTTGTTTCAACACGACTAACATCCTCCCGGCATGCGAATAACGCCTTCGCTGGCACCGACCAGCGACTTTTCAATCAATTCGTTCATGGACGCATCCCGATGGCTCAATGTCTTGATGAGCATCGGTAAGTTGATACCGGAAATACCCTCGATACGACCTGGCTCAAGCAGGCGACAGGCGATATTCGACGGCGTGGCACCAAAAATATCGGTCATCACCAGCACCCCCTGACCTTGGTCAAGAAAGCGCACCAGATCCCGGCCTTGAGGCAAAAGTGCCTCGGGATCGTCGTGAATAGTCACGCCCAACTGGCGCAGATAAAGCGGGCGTCTGCCCATGACATGGCTGGCACAGTGAATAAGCGATTCGCCCAAGGTGCCGTGGGCAACAATTAATAAACCGATCATGTTTACGCAACTTCAAAATTAGTTAAAGTGCATTCTAACTTATCGGGATTTGGAGAAACCTGGGGCGCTCGTTTGTTGTTTGTCGCCTGTGGTTTTATGCCGCCACTGCGCATATCCTGTCCTCAACAGCGTAGGCACGTTCGGGCGGGAAAAACGCAGAGAAAGTAGTGCCGTGCTGTGCGGTGTCCAGCGAGCTCTGAATTTCAAGGTGACCGTCGTGGCGGATTAAAACGTGTTTGACGATCGCCAAGCCTAGACCGGTGCCCCCCGACGCGCGGGAGCGACCGCGATCTACCCGATAGAAACGCTCCGTCAGGCGCGGCAAGTGCTCTGCGCCAATACCGTCACCGTTATCAGTTACGCGAAAAACAAGCGGTGCATGGGTACTGGCTTGAGACCACTCCGCGTGAATCGTTCCGCCCGAGGGTGTATAGCGAACCGCATTGGTGATCAAATTGCCAAATGCGCTCGCGATCTCATCCCGATTGGCCAGCAGCCATGGCGCATCGATATGCTTGGTGATGGTGTGGCGGCCGTTGGATAACTGTTCAGCGTCATTTAGCAGGCTCGAAATCAATTCTGGAATATTCACCGGAGATACGGCCAGCCGATTGCGATTGTCCTCGAGCCTTGAAAGCGTCAGCAAGTCCTCCACCAGGTGCTGCATGCGTGCCGTCTGCACGCTCATGTGTGCGAGAGATTTTTGCAGCAAAGTTTCATTGCTGGTACCAGCAATGGCCACCGTTTCCAGAAAACCTGTTACCACCGTCAGGGGTGTGCGCAGCTCGTGCGATACATTGGCCACAAAATCACGACGGATAGTTTCCAATCGCTCGCGCTCGGAAATATCGCGCGATAGCAGCAGCATCTGGTCGTCACCAAACGCAACTAATTGCAGCGACAGTATTACTTCGGTCGCGGCGGCGCTCGCCGCATTGGTGGCCGACTTATTGTGCTGAAGTCGGATGACGAGCGGCTCTAAAAAATTACGTGAATCAAGATAATGAATGAATTCAGGATTGCGGATTAAGTAAGTGATTACCTGCATTCGGTCGCGTTTAAGCGCGACCGCCAGGTGGGTTTCAGCACTCGGATTGCACCATACAATGTTGTATTGATTGTCGAGCATCACGGCCCCATCGGGTAACGCCGCGGCAGCAGCTTGAAAGCGGCTCAGCGTGTCGGCAAGTGTGCGCTGGGCAGCGCGTTCATGGCGAATAACGCGATAAAGATGGCCAAGCGTATCGGCCCACAAACCAATGCCGTCCGGCAAAGTGGCGGCCTGTGGATCGTCCAGCCACACCGATAGCGATGCCAGTTTGTAGGCGTAGTAGCCGATCACGGCAAGAATGACCAGAGCGCCAAGCGCAACGCCCCAGGTCACATCAATGGTCAACGCCACTAGTCCGCCCAGAACGCTGGCAGTAACGCCAACGCGGATTAGGGCGGCAAATGTAAATTTGGTGACAGGTGACATGCGCTGACAGCTTTTGGTAAACACAGATAACGAATCAAGCATTATGTTACGACAAAGCGTCGCTCGATATTGCACCATCTGGTGCCCCCCGGTCGCAGCTTGCCACCTTGTCACCAGAAAGGTCAGTCGACTGCAAACCGGTAGCCGCTGCCGCGCACGGTATGCACCAGCGCATCGTGCTTGGAAGGCGATAAGGCTGCACGCAACCGCCGGATGTGGACATCCACCGTGCGCTCCTCTATAAACACATGATCGCCCCATACAAAATCGAGTAGCTGGGTGCGTGAGTAAACGCGTTCGATGTGGGTCATGAAGAAATGCAGCAAGCGAAATTCAGTCGGCCCCATTGACAGCGCGCTGCCATGGCCCGAAATCTTGTGTGAGGTCGGGTCGAGGCGAAGCCCGTGATATTCGATGACATCTTGCGTCAGCTCTGGAGCGCGGCGCCGCAGCACTGCTTTAATTCGCGCTTCGAGCTCGCGCACAGAGAACGGCTTGGTCATGTAATCATCCGCGCCACTTTCAAGACCCTTGAGCTTGTCTTCCTCTTCGCCTTTGGCGGTGAGCAAAATAATCGGCAACGATTTAGTACGTGAATCGGCGCGCAGGCGCCTTGCCAATTCCACTCCGCTCATTCCAGGCAGCATCCAATCCAGCAATGCCAAATCCGGTAATTCTAATTGCACTTGTTTCAGGGCGCTTTCGGCGCTGTCGTAGGTGAGTACGCGATAGCCGCCCATTTCCAGATTGATTTGAATCAGGTCTTGTATCGCAGGTTCGTCTTCAACGACGAGGATGGTGGGGTTCATTGCAGCACACTACCTTTCTATTAGCCTGCACATGATATTTCAGCTTTGTGAAGGTAATGTGACAGCTATTTTGATGACGCCAATGGCTGGATGTGCGCATCTTCCGCATATTTGCGGCTCAATACCAAAGTATCATAGTGGCTGAAGTTTAAAAAGCACTTATCAATAGGACGCAGTCATGGCAGGAATCACCCCCAATTCACCTCGCCCCACCGAAATTAAATTGCACCAAAAGTCACGCGAATTGGAAATCCATTTCGATGACGCGGCTGAATTTCGTTTCTCATGCGAATTCCTGCGCGTTCACTCGCCGTCAGCCGAGGTGCGCGGTCACGGCCCGGGGCAGGAAGTATTGCAGGTGGGCAAGCGAAATGTCGACATCACCGCCATAGAACCCGTCGGCAATTATGCGGTCAAATTGGTGTTTTCAGATGGGCATGACACGGGTTTGTATTCCTGGGATTATTTTTATGATTTGGGCAAACGTCAGGATAGTTGTTGGCAGACTTATCTGGCGCGAATGGCGCAATCGGGTGCGAGTCGCGAGTAAAAGATGAGTAAAGGATAAGTAAAAGTAAAAGACATAAAGGCAAAAAAAGCAAAAAAGGCAAAAATGCAATGACAAAAACAACCCATTTTGGTTTTCAGGAAGTTGACGAGGAACAAAAGTCCGGCAAAGTGCGGGAGGTATTTGCCTCGGTCGCGCTCCGCTACGACGCCATGAACGATTTGATGTCTGGTGGACTTCATCGGGTCTGGAAAAAATTTGCGATTGATCTTGCCAACGTCAAGCCGGGTGAAAAGGTGCTTGATGTGGCCTCCGGGTCCGGCGATCTGGCCATGACGTTTGCGAAAGCGGCTGGTGCGGCGAATGTCTGGCAGACCGATATTAATGAGGCGATGCTGAAGGTGGGCCGGGATCGATTGATCAACCAGGGCTTGTCGCTGCCTGTGGCATTGTGTGACGCCGAAAAACTCCCATTTGCGAGCGAATCTTTTGATCTGGTGACGGTGGCCTTCGGCCTGCGCAATATGACCCATAAAGAAATCGCATTGAGTGAAATGACGCGGGTGCTTAAAACCGGCGGCCGCTTGTTAGTGCTGGAATTTTCCAAAGTACATGAGGCACTGAAAAAGCCATACGACCTGTATTCGTTTAATTTACTGCCGCTAATGGGTAAATATGTGGCAAAAGACGAGGCAAGTTATCGTTATTTGGCGGAATCGATTCGTATGCATCCTGATCAGGAAACTCTCAGGGACATGATGTCAGCAGCGGGATTATCGCGCGTCGAGTATTTCAATTTGACGGCGGGCATTGCGGCGCTGCATAAAGGCATTAAGTTATAGGCGATAGAGCGTTCGCCGCGCTAGAAAGTGGTTAGGAGGCTTGATTTCTGCCTAAGAGCATCCATTTTAGAAGTTATTATTGAAAATAATATTTTTCAACATGATGTGAAAAATATCGCTAGAAGTGCTCCAGGAGGTTTGGTTGAAAACAGTTATAGCTAGTGTTTTAATCGTTGTAATGAGCTTTGCTTCGCTCGGGTTTTCGCTCGACGCGGATGCGAAGAGGCGTTTCGGCGGTGGGCAATCAAGCGGAATGCAGCGTGACTCGGTAAAGCGTGATGCAGGTACACCATCCAAGCCCGCCACTCCTCCTGCGGTAACACCTGCAACATCGGCTGGTGCGACTCCCGTTGCGGGCGCCATTCCTCCGGTCGCAGCGGCACCTTCTGGCATGCGCAAATGGCTGGGGCCACTTGCCGGCTTGGCGGCGGGTGGTTTACTCGCGTCCATGCTGATGGGGCATGGATTTGATGGTCTCAAGATTTTTGATATTTTGCTGATGGCGGGTATCGCGTTCGCCGCCTTTATGTTGATCCGTGCATTTATGCGCAAAAAAGCGATGACGGCAGCCGGCGAGGGCGGCCAAAACAGCATGCACTATGCAGGCGCGGGCGCGGCCTACAACCCATCCCAGCCTGCGCCGCAAGAAATGCCTCGTGGCGCATTTTCTTCGCCAGAGCCAGCTGCACCAAATATGGCAGGAGGCCGCATTGTTGCGCCCGAAATTGGTAGCCGACTAGCGGATGGCAATGCGTCGGCAGCACAAATCGAAGCTGCCACCTTAAATCCGCGTATTCCGACAGATTTTGCAGTCGCGCCGTTTGAGCGACAGGCCGAGTCGTCTTTTATACGTCTTCAAGCGGCAAACGATACCAAGGACCTAGAAGACATTCGCGACTTCACCTTGCCCGAGATGTTTGCCGAGATATCAATGCAGCTTAAAGAGCGTGGCGAGGCGGTGCAGCGCACTGAAGTTGTGACGCTGAGCGTGAATGTTTTGGAAGTTGTGACTGAGAATAACCGTGCGATTGCCAGCGTGCGTTACATGGGCACGATTCGCGAAGAATTAGGCGCTCTGCCAGAGCCGTTTGATGAGGTCTGGCATGTGGCCAAAAACCTGAATGACCCTCAAGCAACATGGAAGCTGGCAGGCATTCAACAGCTCGCCTAGCCCTAACATTGATTCGTGAATAGCCTTGCGATAGATTACCCGGTCGCCAAATTTCTGAACCACGTGCTGGCGGATTACCCGTTAGCGCGAGACTTGCTGAAAGCCGACACCGGTAAAACGATTGAAGCCACCGTAGGGCTCGCCTCGGTCCGGCTGCGGGTTTCGCAAAATGGCGATTTTGAATTGGTCGGCAGAACAAAAAGTGCCGCAGATAACGTGCCAGATGCTGCGCCGGAAGTGCCTTTGCTAGTCACCTTGGGGGCCCCGCCAGACGTGGCGTTCCGCATACCTGCAAACTTGCTTCCGCGCCTGGCCAGTGGTGACGAATCGGCATTCTCAGAAGTCGCCTTTGAAGGCAATAGCGAGTTTGCCTCCACGCTATCGTCAATTGCGCGCAACATCAATTGGGATGTGGAAGAGGATTTAAGCCAGGTCATTGGCGATATGGCAGCGAGACGGATTGTCGGCAGCGCAAGCGCGACACGTTTATTTATACGTGAGGCAGAGTCCAGATTATTGGCGAATGTTGCAGAATATCTTACTGAGGAAAAGCGCGCCTTCACCAGCAAGCAAGAGCTGGAGTCTTTAGCGAGCGAAAATGAAAATCTGCGCGATGCGCTGGCGCGATTGGAAGTAAAAATTAATGCAGTCTTGAAGTCGTTAGACGCAAATGTCGAAAACTAGCATTAGCCAAAGATGTGGGTGCGCAGGCTAAATTTTTGGATTCATTGTCCGACTCAGTGTTGCCCAGCTTTGTAATTATTATTTCTAATAATTCTCGCCAGCACTTTCTGTTGAAAATAAGAAAAAATATTTTGTAACATTGTTTTCACCGCAGTTTTCAATGCGGTTTTTATTCTGGAAAATCATTCGCTCTGTGCCCAAGCCGACAAAAACTGCGCTTATACCGATCGCATCTGATTCGCCGAAGGTGCCACTTGGCGTTATGAGCCGAATCATGCGCGCATTGCTGGCAATACCCGCCGCCCTGTGGCTGTTTATCGAAGATTGGTTGTGGGAAGCAATGCTTTCCCTGACCAGTGCGCTTGCGAAATTGCCACCCATTCGGTGGGTGGAATCGCAAATTGCCAAGCTGCCTCCCTACGCTGCGCTGATCACATTTCTAATTCCCGTTGCGGTCTTGTTGCCGTTTAAATTAGCCGCGTTTTGGTTGATCGCGCATGGCAATAGTGTGCTGGGGGCGATCGTTTTTGTAGCGGCCAAAATTATTGGCACCGCATTTTTAGCGCGCATCTTTGCATTGACCAAAAATGCGCTGATGAAGATTGTTTGGTTTGCACGCGCATACGTTGTGCTACAAGTGTGGAAACAACGCATTTACGCCTATGTGCGTGCGTTTCCGCTGTATCACGCAACGCGGTCGCGGATGCGTGCGCTCAGACGTCAATTCAAGATTTGGTGGCAGCGCATGAAGGCTCAATAGAGCTATTCATGCCCGTTGCCTTAAATCGTGTTCGTCAGCCTATTTCTAGGCGCAATCTGGCTGCAAGACACAGTAATTAGCAGCCGAAGTGTTCCATTGCGACCACCTTTAAGTAGTTTCGCACCGTATAGTTTGTTGAGAATAATGTGATGAAGGCTAATTGTGGGCGTTCGAGACCCCTGTTCGGTGCTTGGGCAATAATAGTAGCGCGGTGATGCTTGACCCATTCGGCTGACTACTTCGTTGCCTGCAAGCTGTAGAATCGAAAAAATTTACTAAATCTGTAGCCATTTGATGGCGTGCAGGGAGACCAAGATGGAGAACACGAAACACCCCAAACGCCGTAATACAGAGCGTTATCGCCGCACTATCATCGCAATTGGGCTTTTTATTGTCCTCGATTTGATTGTGCTGGCCGCGACCCTGTTTATTTCACATCAAATTCTGGAAGACGTAGTGTCCGTTAATTTGGCCGGTCGCCAGCGCATGCTCTCTCAGCGCATTGCGAAAACTATTTATGCTGCAGAGGCTGAGCAATCCACCGCGCAAACCGCCACCGGAACGCTAGCTGAGCTAAAAGCAGCGACGGCGCTATTTGATTCAACATTGCGCGGGTTTACGGTCGGTGGCAGCACCACGGGCGTCAATGGTCAGGAGCTTAGAATCAAGGCGTCGGAGGGTGAGGTGCCTCGAAAGGTGCTGAGACAGGCCGCTATCCTATGGACACCCTATGTGGCACTCATTGATCCGTTGACGGGCGAAATTACCCCGGCCGCTGAAACAATTCGTAAAGCGTCTGAATACAGCTCGATCAATAGCAACAAGCTGCTGGATCTGATGAACCAGTTGACCTCTGCGCTGGAAGAAAACGTTACCGAAAAAACAGATATTTTGCGGATGGTGCAGATTGTGGGCGTTATTCTTGCGCTCGCGAACTTTGCCTTTATTGTCTTCAAGCTGATTGGACCTTTGCGCGCGCGGGACGCCTTGGTCAAGCGGCAGCAACGAAACAGTGCGCAAATTTTTGCCACCATTCGCGATGGATTATTTTTACTTCATCCCGACGGCACGATTGGTTCGCAGATGTCGGCATCGCTGCCAGCGGTTATTGGTAAACGAGTTGCGCCAGGCGATGATTTTCTGCGCATTCTCGAAACGCTGGTGCCCAAAAAAGAGCACGAGGCGGCGAAAGAATACATCAGCCTCTTGTTCGGTGAGCGGGTAAAAGAAAGTCTGGTGGCGAGCTTGAACCCGCTAAGCCAGCTTGAGTTGCGTGCGAGCCATGATGGAGACAGGGGTGGCGCCCAGAGTAGCTCCCTAGGCAGCAACGTTGTAGGCAAAGGTAATTCACGTTTTGTGAGTTTGTTGTTTAGCCGCATAAGAGGCGAAAAAAATGAAGTGGGCATCCGGCAGACTACCCATCTGCTGGTCACCGTGCACGACATGTCGGAACGAGTACGTCTCATTCAGGCCGTGAAGGACGCCGAGATGCGCGCGGAGGAGGAAATTAAAGGTCTGCTCGATTTTCTGGAGTTGGAGCCTGCTGTGTCAAGGCGATTCCTGAACGACACCGAGCAGTCGCTCGATGCAATCAACGATGCTTTGCGGGGTGCGGGCCAGACGCGTGATTATCCTTCCACGATCAGCGAAATTTTTCGCCGTGTGCATCATCTAAAAGGCGAAGCAGCCGCGCATAGCTTGTCGCTGTTCGAAACCCTGGCCTATCGGTTCGAAAATATTTTGAGTGATTTACGTGATCGCCCAAATTTGAACGGCGAAGATTTGCTGTCGATCCCGCCGCACTTGGAAGATATTTACAGTCGTACCGCGAAACTTCGTTCGCTGGCTGAACGGATGACCAGTAAAGATGCGCACCTTACCCAGAATGCTGCGTCAGACAATGAGTTTGGCTATATGTTGGAAGCAATTGCCGAAAAAGTTGCTGCCAATCAGCAGAAAAAAGTTCGCGTGACAACGGATGTGCCGGACTTTAGTAAGCTTCCCGAAAGCAAGGCCGCCATGCTTCGCGATATCGCGATACAGTTGGTAAGAAACGCGGTGGTGCATGGGATTGAGGATGCTGCCGAGCGCGTGATCAGCCGCAAAACCGAATCTGGCAATATTCATGTCACCTTGAAACGGCTGGAGGCGGATAAATTTGAATTTGCAGTACGCGACGATGGGCGTGGCGTTATCCCTGACCATATTCGCGAATCGCTGGTAAAAAGCGGACGCTATTCGCGCGCAGAGGCAGATTCGCTTGATGAGCGCGCCTTGGTCATGAAACTTTTTGAGCCCGGTATCAGCACATCGCCGATTGTGGATAGTGACGCGGGGCGCGGTGTGGGGCTTGATGTGGTGGCAGAAAAAGTAAAAATTATGGACGCGCAAATTCGCTTGGGCAGTCGCCTGAATATTTATACTCAGTTTAGCGTCACATTTTCGTTGGCGGCCTGACTTGAAATGTTTATAGTTAATTCGGCTCGCGGTTCATTCAACAATACACACGCAGCAAACCAATAATGTGAAAGTTGATATAAATAAATGATGCGCCTGCTGCTTGTGGATGATTCCAATATCATTCGATCACGAATCATGCGGATCGTACTGGCAGGCGCTTTGCCAGGCGCGCAGATTGTAGGGCTGGCGCGGGACGGTGCGCAAGCGGTGATGATGTTCAAGGCGCATCAGCCCGATGTGGTGACGATGGATTTGACGATGCCAAATATGGACGCCGTCAAATGCATTTAAGAAATCATCGCCATTAATCCCGATGTGCCGATTCTGGTGGTCTCTGCGTTAGCTGATAAAGCGGCCGCAATTTCCGCGCTGCGTAAAGGCGCTCGCGGCTTTCTAAACAAACCGTTTACTGAATAGCAATTGATCGCCGCGCTTAAAGAGGTGATTAGTAATGATGAGTAGGTTTCGAAGGAGCAGACGTTGAATAACAAAGATATCAACGAGGGTGAACTGCGGGTATTTATCACTGCCATCACGGAATATTTTCAAGCCCTTGCGGGTGAGCCCGCGCACGTGCGCTCGGCCTATCTCGGCACAGATTTAAGTGTGCCGCAGTCCTATGATTACACAGGCCTTATCACCATCAGTGGCAACTATCGTGGCTGTGTTTACTTCAGCTGTCGCCAGGTGCTGCTCAGAAGGCTCTTGGTGTGCATGGGCGAGAACGATCACTCGGAATCGAATTTGCTGGATGCAGTAGGTGAGAGGTCGCGAACACAATTTCAGGCAATGCTCGGAAGCACTTTGGCGCGACCCTGGAAATCTCGGTGCCGGTGATCATAAATGGGCCCACCGAGAGTATTCGTGCGGCAGTACGCGCCCGCCCATTCATCATCACCATCGATTGGCTTGGTCAGGCGGCGATTGTGATGATCGATTTGGAGCGACTTGTTTAGCCTCTCATGCAATGCTTGAATTTACTGCTTGAACATAGGCCCGCAGCGCGACGGCATTATTTTTAGTCTAAAGATTGTTGAATATTGTGCGAATGACCGGGCTAAATCGAAGGTAAAATCGCGCACCATGCGTCTTTTCCGCCTCATAAAAATCTTCACTGTTGTAACCCGTTTCGGCCTTGATGAATATTTGCCGAAAGGTTTCGCGCGCTCGATATTTGGCGGCATCTTCTTTTTTCGATCATTTTCAGAGCCGCGGGCAGTCAGGTTGCGGCTGGCGCTCGAAAGCTTGGGGCCAACATTCATAAAGTTCGGGCAGATTCTTTCTACGCGGCCAGATTTGGTGCCAGCAGACATTTCCCAGGAACTCGCGCACCTGCAGGATAACGTTCCGCCGTTCGCCTCCGACGCCGTAGTGGCAACGTTGAACCGGGTGTATGGTCGGCCATACACCGAGGTGTTCTCTGCATTTGATCTCAAGCCTATCGCCAGCGCGTCTATTGCGCAGGTGCATTTCGCGGTGATTGCGGAGGGCAAATTGGCTGGCCGCGAGGTGGCTGTAAAAATCCTGCGGCCCGATATCCTGAATGCCATCAATGGCGATGTTCAGCTGCTCTACGTGGTGGCTGATTTCGTCAAGGCTGTGTTTAAAGATGGCGAGCGCCTGCGGCCAACCGAGGTCGTGACCGAATTCGACAAAACCATTCACGACGAGCTTGATCTGGTGCG
>JAYVYF010000012.1:0-1842 GCA_043784585.1 Burkholderiales bacterium | reverse complement strand
AGGTTGTGATGGCGATTAATCACTTCGTATACTTTTACATCGGGATGGTAAGTCTTGATCCCTGGCTTCAACACCATCGTGATTCCAAACAACCGGTTTGCGCAGTCGAATAGCGCCTCAACCATACGGTTGAGTGAGAAATAGGGTTTGACCGCCGACTCATCAAAATCGTAGCGCACCTCGCGCACTTTTTCAGCGTAATAGCGCCAATCCCACGCCTCAATCGTGATGTCGTGGCCGATCGACAGCGCCATCGCCTGCAACGCATCCCGCTCAAGCAAGGCCTTCGGCTTGGCGCGTTCCCAAACCTGCATGAGCAGATCATCGACCGCTTTTGGCGTGGCCGCCATATTGTCAGCGACCGCGTAATCGGCATAGCTTTGATAGCCCTGCAGGTGGGCTTGTTCGAGGCGCAACTTGATAATCTCGACCGCAATCGGACGGTTGTCATGAGCGCCAACATGTTCGCCGCGTCGGCTCCAGGCTTGGTAGGCAATTTCCCGCAAATCACGTCGATCTGAGGTCGTCAAAAACGGCATGATCAGCGAGCGCGACAACGTGATGATGTGAGCGTTTGGCAAATTTCGCGCGATCGCGGCTTGTTTGGCGGCGGCGCGCAACGATTCAGGCATGCCCGCGAGCTCGGGCTCAGTCGTCAGCACGAGCTGAAAACTCACCTCATCAGCCAGCACATTTTGCGTGAATCGGGTGGTCAGCACCGCGAGCTGCTCCATCAGTTCGCCGTAGCGCTTTTGATCGGTAGGCCTAAGCTTTGCACCGGCTCTGATGAAATCGGTGTGGACGCGTTCCAGTAAACGCAGCTGCTCCGCGTTCAAGCCTAGAGAGTCGCGGCTTTGATACAGCGCATCAATACGCTTAAATAGCGCCGCATTCATATAAATCGCGTTGCCGTGCGCCGCCAACGGCGTTGCCATTTGCCGTTCAACGGCCTGCAGTGCGGGCGAGGTCTCGGAGGCGGCTAAGTTGCTGAATAGAAGCTGGATGCGGCTCAGTAATCGTCCGCTGCGATCAAACGCGACCAATGTATTTTCAAACGTGGGCGGCTCAATTTGCTGCCCAATTGCATCGATTTCATCCCGATGTGTGGGCAACGCTACCGCAAAAGCTGAGATGAAATCCGCCGCCTGAAACTGTCCGAACGGTGCCAGACCATACGGCGTATTCCAGGGCTGCAAAAGTGGATTGGTGGCGGTGGAATCCATAGCATTTTCCAAATAAGTTTAGAGAATTATTGATAATTTAAGCGCAGGCGCAACACCGGATGTTACGTAAGAAAAAGGGCATTCTAACAGGGCGGTATAATCGCGAATCCCTGAATCGGTAACAATTATCGCGACTTGCCATCCTGCAACGCATGAACCACCTTGATACGCTAAACCAGCTAAAAACAGACACCGGTTTCTCGCCGCTCGGCGACGCTACGGGCAATCTTACGATCGGACGCGGGCGGCTGAACGAGGTCGCGGTTCATATTGCTGTGGTTGAAAACAAGATTGCGTCCGGCTCATTGGGAGTGAAGGAATGCGATAAATTGACTAGTCTTTTTCGCATTGTCGCCACTCAAAAAACGCCTTTGCTGCTGTATCTAGATTCTGCCGGTGCGCGCGTCTCGGAAGGGCTGCCTGCGTTAGGTGCTTTTCGTCATATGGTGCGGGCGGCGCTGGAGATGACGGCGTCCGGTGCGCCCATCGTGTGTTTGCTGGGGGCGAATTGTTACGGTGGTGCCAGCATGTTGGCAGCCCTTGCCACCATGCGCGTTTTCTCGGACAACACGCAACTCGCCATGTCGGGACCGACTATTTTGGCGCAGAGCGCCGGTGC
>JAYVYF010000011.1:0-15666 GCA_043784585.1 Burkholderiales bacterium | reverse complement strand
GACTGTGAATAGACTTCATCGTGAGAGCCAAGTACGGTGCCAATGATTTCGGCTGAGGTGTCGCTGCGCTCAAGCCATTCCACTGACAATACGCGCCCTTCGTTGAAAATCTGGATGCCGCGCTCTTTGTAACGTGCATTAAAAAGCTCGGTGGCAGCGGTCCATTGGATATTCAAAATGTGCTCACAAAAATTAGGCGTACCTCCTATTATGGCCAGGATTGTGTCGTGGTTGACTATTCTTCATGGCGCATCTGCGATAATTTGTTTTTGGAGAAGAAAATCATGGGCAGAAAATATTTCGGGACAGATGGGATTCGTGGGCAGGTAGGTATTTCGCCGATGACAGCCGATTTTGTGATGCGACTCGGATTCGCGGCAGGGCGTATTTTGGCGACGCAAACCCACACCTCGTTTGGGCCGCGCCCGGCGGTGCTGATTGGTAAAGACACGCGTATTTCGGGCTACATGCTGGAAAGTGCGTTAGAGGCGGGATTTGCTGCTGCGGGAGTGGATGTGCTGCTGGTCGGGCCGATGCCGACGCCTGCGGTAGCTCACCTCACGCGGGCGTTGCGGCTTTCGGCGGGCGTGATGATTTCGGCCTCGCATAATCCGTTTGACGATAACGGCATCAAGTTTTTTTCCAATACCGGCGCTAAACTACCCGATGAAGTAGAGCTGGCGATTGAAGCTGAACTTGAGAACCCATTTGTATCACTGACCTCATCGAGTCTGGGTAAAGCGCAACGTGTGTTTGATGCGCCGGGCCGTTATCTGGAATTTTGCAAAAGCACGTTTCCGAACGAGCTTGATTTGCGCGGCATGAAGCTGGTCATTGATTGCGCCAACGGTGCGGCTTACGATATTGCACCGCGCATTTTCCGCGAACTGGGCGCTGAAGTAGTCGCAATTGGCAATCAGCCGGACGGCATTAATATCAACGATAAATGCGGTGCCACCCACCCGGCCAGCATGCGCAACGCGGTGCTGTCAAACGGCGCTCTGTTTGGTCTGGCGCTGGACGGCGATGCGGATAGACTCATGATGTGTGACGCTGACGGTGCGTTGTTTGACGGTGACCAGCTGCTCTATGTGGTGGTGAAAGATCGTCATGCACGTGGCCTGTTGAAAGGTGGCGTAGTCGGAACTTTGATGACAAATTTTGCGCTGGAGCAACGCTTTGCGCAGATGAATATACCGTTTGCACGCGCCAAAGTGGGCGATCGATATGTGCTTGAAATGTTGCGTGAAAAAGGCTGGGAATGCGGTGGTGAAAATTCCGGCCATTTGCTATGTCTTGATAAACACACCACTGGCGACGGTACGATCTCGGCGCTGCAGGTATTTGCCGCCTTAAAGCGCAACAATACTTCTCTCGCCGCCTACACCGCCGAACTCAGAATGTTCCCGCAAGCGCTGGTGAACGTTCGCACCCAGCCAGAAGTGGATTGGACCAGTAAACCCGCTGTGGTGAAGGCAGTGGTGGCGGCTGAGACGACGCTGGCTGGCCGTGGCCGGGTGCTGTTGCGCGCGTCCGGCACGGAGCCGGTCATTCGCGTCATGGTCGAAGGCGAACATCGCGCGGAGGTTGATGGCTTGGCAAACGGGATCGCAGATTTGCTGCGCGCGGCGGTTTAACGCCGAATGAAGTGTCAACGCTACGCAGCAACGCAGGGCGATCTACAAACCCTAGATTCGGCGGGCGTTTTGGACCGGAATAACGCAGAATCGCTCGTCAGTGCTAGGGTTTAATTAATTATTTTATTGCACCAGCCGATACCCTACGGCAGTTTCAGTCAAAATATGTTTTGGTTGCGCGGGATCGTCCTCGAGTTTTTGTCGCAGGTGCCCCATGTAAACTCTGAGGTAATGGCTGCTTTCTGAATGTGATGGCCCCCACACTTCGCGCAGTAACAGCCTCTGAGTCAGTACGCGACCGACGTTGATAATGAGCACGCCGAGCAGTCGATATTCAATCGGTGTGAGATGTATTTCCGTGCTTGCCTTGGTGACGACGCGCGCTGACAAATCAACTTTCACGTCGCCAAATTCGAAGATGTCGGTCGAGGCACCCTGGTTGCCGCGCGCGTTGGCGTTTTGGCGGCGCAGGCTGGCCCGTACTCGCGCCAGTAATTCACTCACGCCGAATGGCTTGGTCAAGTAATCATCTGCGCCTGCGTCAAGCGCTTTGACCTTTTCATTTTCGCTGGTACGCGCAGACAGCACAATCACCGGCACGCTCGACCAGATGCGCAGATCGCGAATAAAATCCACCCCATCGCCATCAGGCAGCCCCAAATCAATGATGACCAGATCAGGTTTGCGCGTACCCGCCTCGATCAATCCCTGTTTCAACGTTTCTGCCTCAAATACGTGCCAGCCCTCGGCCTCCAATGCTTGACGCACAAAGCGGCGAATCTGCTTTTCATCTTCAACAACGACGGCGGTGAGAGTTATGCTGGAATTCATTATTCAAGCGCGCTTACGGGGGGGGGTGTGCCTAGGGGCAGCGTAAATATAAATTCTGCGCCATGCTTTTTTGCAATTCTGGCGGATTCAGTGCTGAACCAGGTTTCTGCAGCAACATTTTGCGCCCAGATTTTGCCGCGATGCGCCTCAACAATCGCGCGACAAATCGCCAGGCCCAAGCCCACGCCTGGCGTGGCTGACTCTGATTCGCCACGCGCAAACTTTTCAAAAATAGCTTTTTCCTGCCCCAGTGGAATACCCGGCCCATCATCTGCTACCGCTACCATACACTCGCTCCCCTTGAGCCGAACATCAATCTGGATATGGCTGTCAGCTGGCGTATATTTCGCCGCATTTTCCAGCAGATTGGCAAGCACCCGTTCAATTAACGAAGAGTCAAATTTCAGCAGCGGCAGGTCGGGCGCGATATGTACTTTAATCTTGCGCATGCCCCACAACCAGTTGCTCGCACTAATACTGCGGATAGCGCTGCCAATGACTTCTTCGATTGGCTGCCATTCGCGCTTCAGGGTAATTTCACCACTTTGAATTCGCGCCATATCCAGCAGATTGTTCACCAGCGTGTTCATGCGCAACGATTCATTGCGAATTGCCAGCGCGGTTTCCCGATTCGCGGCGGGTAAAGGTGCCATCGCCAGCGACTCCGCGAGGCCGATCATTACCGTCAACGGGGTGCGCAGATCATGCGAAAGTGCCGCCAGCAGGCTATTGCGTAGCCGCTCGGATTCCATCTTAATCAATGTTTCCTGCGCCACCTCAACGTAATGCACCCGTTCCAGCGCAATCGCAATTAGGCTGGCAAAAGTCTCAAGCTGGCGCTGCTGCTCGGGGATCAATAGCCAGCGCGGAGACGAGGGCTTAATCGCTAAAATCCCGCGAATCCGCATCGGCGCTTTGAGCGGGATATAACGATAGGCGTTCGCAGGCAGAGTATCGGTAGCGAGGCCCGCCTGCTCACCTTTATCAAACGCCCATTGTGCAATGGCCATATCAACAATGCCATGGGCAGCAGAATCAGTGACAGGCGGTGCTATCAGCTGATTTTCGCTGTCCGGCAAAATTAATTGTGCGGTGGATTTAAATGCGCGCTCGATGACCTCTTCGCTGGTCTGGACGACTTGCTCGGTTTGCAGCACGCCCGATAAATCTTTTGCAAACGCAAACAAGCTACGCGCACGCTCCTCGCGATGGGTGGCAATGCGGGCTTGGAAACGTAACCCCGCAGTGAGCTGACCGATGATGAGGGCGACCGCTAGCATCACCGCAAAAGTCAGTAGATACTGAACGTCTGACACGGCAAATGAAAATCGCGGCTCCACGAAAAAAAAATCAAAAAGAGCCACATTTAAAATCGCTGCCAGGATCGCCGGGCCACGCCCAAATTTGACCGCCACGATGACCACATTAAGCAGGAACAGCATGACGATGTTGGCGGAATCAAAATAAGGCAGCAGCGGCGTGGCGATAGCGCTAGTAACAGCAGACGTGACCACTGTCCATATATAGCGCATTCTTTTTGCGTGGCGACGAGTGTCGTCGTCAGATGACGCCGTGCTGCCTGCATCAGCATCGCGCACATTTTGCTTGACCGCCATATTTTGCGACTTCGCATGGGGCGGCCTGCCGACTTCGAGTACGTCCGCCTCGGGCGCCAACGCGGCGATGAGATCACTTTGTGAACGCCGCCACGGCCAAAGTTTGCTCCCGCGCCGCAGCCAAGACAGGGCGGCTGTTTCGTCATGCCTACCCACAATAATTTTGCCTAGATTATTCGCTCGCGCATAGTTGGCCGTGCACCGCGCGATGTTGTCATTTGCCGCCACGCTGGTGGTCGCCCCGAGTGTTTCGGCAAGTTTGAGTACATTTAAAATGCGCTCGCGTTCAGCCGCAGGTAATCGCTGTAGTTTCGGCGTCTCAACATACAGCGCGTGCCAAGTGGCATTCAATTGGCTGGCGAGTCGCGCGGCGCTTCGCACCACGTGCTCCGCACCCGCATTGGGGCCTATGCAGGCGAGGAGCGACGCTTCGGTTTTCCACACGCCCGAAATCGATTTTTCGATTCGATAGCTTTGCACATCATCTTCAACACGATCTGCCGTGCGTCGCAGCGCAATTTCGCGCAATGCAATTAAATTGCCTTTGCGGAAAAAATTCTTAGCCGCGCGTTCAGCTTGTTGAGGGGCATAAATCTTACCTGCCTTGAGTCGGGTCAAAAGCTCGTCGGCGGGCACGTCAACCAGCACCAGCTCATCCGCATCATCGAATACGTGGTCGGGCAAGGTTTCATAGACACGAATACCGGTGATTCCACTCACTACATCGTTTAGGCTTTCCAGGTGCTGAACATTGAGCGTCGTCCAGACGTCAACGCCTGCGACAAGTAGTTCCTCAACGTCTTGCCAGCGTTTGGGATGGCGCGCTTTTTTGGTGTCGCCGTCAGCGTTGGAGTGAGCCAGCTCATCGACTAGCAATAGTTGAGGCGCGCGAAGGAGGGCACCATCAAGATCAAATTCCTGCAAGGTATTGCCGCGATATGAAAACTCATTTCGCGGCAATATTTCGAGCGACCCCACGCGTTCAATCGTCTCCAATCGGTCATGCGTCTCGACAATGCCGACAACAACATCAGTGCCATCCGCACGGGCCTTTTGGCCGGCAGAGAGCATGGCAAATGTCTTGCCCACACCCGCTGACGCACCAAAATAAATTCGCAGCTTGCCTCGAGAGGCAGCCACTTCCTCCTGCCTGATCCGGGCGAGCAGCTGATCAGGGTCAGGGCGCGTAGTGGAGCGACGATCAGAGCGGGATTCGTGAGCCATGGCTCAAGGTTACTTTAAATCGTTCAATGCGAGGTTAAGTTTCAAGACGTTTACATGTGCCTCGCCGATAAAACCCAGCAGCGGCAGCTCTTTACTTGCGCTGACTAGCATGCGCACGCGCTCAACCGGCAGCTTGCGTGCGGCGGCAACCCTGGTGATTTGATATTCTGCCGCGGCAACGCTGATATCCGGATCAAGTCCGCTGGCCGATGACGTCACCAGATCTACCGGAATGGGTGTTGCATTGCCTGATGCCGTGTTATCCATCCTTAGCGCCCCGATGCGTTGTTTGATGGCATCGACGAGTGCCGGGTTGGTTGGGCCCAGGTTTGAACCGCTGGACGACGCCCCATCGTAGGGCTTGGCACTGGTAGCGGAAGGACGGCTCCAGAAATATTCGGGTGCCGCAAACGGCTGTCCAATCAGCGCCGAACCGACCGACTTGCCATCGCGCATGATCATGCTGCCGTTAGCTTGGCTGGGCATGATGGTTTGCGCAACACCGGTGACCGCGAATGGATAAATAACGCCCGTAATGATGGTAAATAAAATCAAGATGGACGCGGCGGGACGAATTAATTTAAGCATAAAAGCTCCTGTATTTTTAACGGTTTAGACTAAATGCAGCGCACTTAAAATCACATCGATCAATTTGATACCAATAAACGGCACGATCAATCCACCCAGGCCGTAAATCAACAGATTGCGACGCAGCAGCAGCGCGGCACCGACAGCGCGATATTTCACCCCTTTTAACGCCAGCGGAATCAGGACAATGATGATCAACGCATTGAAAATCACTGCCGATAAAATGGCTGATGAAGGATTGCTGAGATGCATGACATCAAGTGCGGCAAGCTGCGGATAAGTGGTGGCGAACGCAGCGGGAATAATCGCAAAATATTTCGCCACATCATTCGCAATCGAGAACGTCGACAGCGCGCCGCGCGTCATCAGCATTTGCTTACCCGTTTCAACCACTTCAATTAGCTTGGTAGGGTTGGAATCCAGATCCACCATATTGCCCGCCTCTTTCGCGGCCTGGGTGCCAGAGTTCATCGCGACTGCCACATCGGCCTGTGCCAGCGCGGGAGCATCGTTGGTGCCGTCTCCGGTCATGGCCACCAAGCGGCCTTCGGCCTGATAGTCGCGAATCATTTTGAGCTTTGCTTCCGGTGTCGCTTCTGCCAGAAAATCATCCACCCCGGCCTCGGCCGCAATCGCAGCAGCAGTGAGCTTGTTATCGCCCGTGATCATGACAGTCTTTATGCCCATCCGGCGCAGCTCGGCAAAGCGCTCTTTAATGCCTGGCTTCACAATATCCTTGAGCTCAATCACGCCCAGTACCCGGTTGTTCTCGCAGACCGCCAGTGGTGTGCTTCCACGGCGGGCGATTTCATCGGCCTTGCGAGCGACATCATCTGGGTAGCGCGCGCCTGCGGCTTCGACGTGTTTGCGAATGGCATCGGCTGCACCTTTGCGCACACTGATAGCCCCCGTGTCCATGCCGCTCATGCGGGTTTGTGCGGTGAAGGCAATCACGGTGGCATCTGTAATTGTCGCCGGATCAATGGCGGCAAAATTACGTTGTTTCGCCAATACCAAAATACTGCGTCCCTCCGGTGTTTCATCGGCACTGGAGGCAAGCTGGGCTGCGTGGGCCAGTTCGCTTTCGGCGATACCGCTGGCGGCGAAAAACGCCGACGCTTGTCGATTGCCGAGTGTGATGGTGCCGGTTTTATCGAGCAATAAGACGTCCACATCGCCCGCCGCTTCAACCGCGCGGCCTGAAGTTGCAATCACGTTTGCTTGCATCATGCGGCTCATACCTGCAACGCCAATTGCAGACAGCAGCCCGCCAATGGTGGTGGGAATTAAACAGACTAACAGCGCGATGAGTACGGTGATGGTCACTGCGGACCCGCCCGCCCCGATACTACCCGCTTTGACCGCGGTAGCTTTGGCTGCGTCCACACTGAACATTGAAAACGGCAATAAGGTGACGGTTGCCAATAAAAACACAATCGTGAGTGCCACCAATAAAATTGTCAATGCTATTTCGTTAGGAGTTTTTTGACGTTTCGCGCCTTCCACCATTGCAATCATGCGATCTAAAAAAGCCTCGCCCGGATTCACCGACACCCGCACCACCAGCCAATCCGACAGCACTCGCGTGCCGCCTGTCACGGCGGAAAAATCGCCGCCTGATTCGCGAATGACCGGCGCCGATTCGCCCGTAATCGCGCTCTCGTCGACCGAGGCGACACCTTCAATCACTTCGCCGTCGGCGGGAACCATATCGCCTGCTTCCACCAGCACGGTCATGCCACGGCGCAAGTCATCTGAGGGCACGGTGTACCATTCGCTGCCGTGCTTCGCGTCCTTCAAACGTTTTGCCCATGTTTTCTGTTTCATGCCGCGTAATGATGCGGCTTGGGCCTTGCTGCGACCCTCGGCCAATGCTTCGGCAAAATTAGCGAACAGCACGGTAAACCACAGCCACAACGAGATGGCCAGGATAAAGCCCCAGCCCGCTTCGCCTTTGCCATTCAGTGCCTGGAAAAAAAGGATGGTGGTGATGATGCTACCGACGTAGACCACGAACATTACTGGGTTTTTCCACTGCACCATCGGCGATAATTTCTTGAATGCATCGCCAATGGCGGGCATGACCAGTTTAGGGTCGAACAGATTTAATGAAGTTCGGGTTGCTGCTGACGATGTTGATGCGGGTGTCGAGGTTGTCATATTGATCTCACTTCAAACTGAAGAGTTGCAGATGTTCCACAATTGGGCCGAGTGCCAGTGCGGGGATGTAGGTCAGCGCGCCAACAATGATCACCATGCCCACCAACAGCACCACGAACAGTAGACCGTGCGTTGGCATGGTTCCGGCGCTGGCGTCAATACGCTTTTTTGCCGCCAGTGAACCAGCAATTGCCAGCACCGGCACGATCACGCCGAAGCGGCCGATCCACATTACAATCCCCAGCAGAGTATTGTAAAAAGGCGTGTTTGCCGAGAGTCCTGCAAATGCGCTACCGTTGTTATTGGCGGCGGATGTCAGTGCGTACAAGACCTGCGAAAAGCCATGTGCGCCCGGGTTGGAAATGCCCGCGCGGCCCGCTTCAGTCAGCACCGCGATGGCGGTGCCAGCGAGGACCAATAGCGGTGTCACGAGAATCACCATCGACACCATCTTCATTTCGAATGATTCAATTTTCTTGCCGAGATATTCGGGTGTGCGACCAATCATCAGGCCGGCGATAAACACCGTGATAATGGCAAATATCAGCATGCCGTATAGGCCGGAGCCCACTCCGCCGAACACGACTTCGCCAAACTGCATGTTGAACATCGGTACCAGCCCGCCCAACGGCGTGAATGAATCGTGCATCGCATTCACTGCACCGCAAGATGCGGCCGTGGTAATGGAGGCAAATAACGCTGAAGCGGCTACGCCAAACCGCGTTTCCTTACCCTCCATATTGCCGCCCGCTTGGGTGGCGCTGGCAATCTGGTCCACGCCAAGTGCGGTCAACTGCGGATTGCCATTTTGCTCGGCGCCCATCACCACCAGTGTCATGGCGACAAAAATAATCGTCATCGCACCCAATACCGCCCAGCCCTGCCGCGTATCGCCGACAGTGCGACCAAACGCATAACAAAGCGCCGCCGGGATCAAAAACATCGACAACATCTGTAAGAAATTAGTCAATGCCGTCGGATTTTCAAACGGATGGGCCGAATTCGCATTGAAGAATCCGCCGCCATTGGTGCCCAGCATTTTGATTGCTTCCTGGGAGGCGACCGGGCCCATCGCGATGGTCTGAACGGCAAGATTCACCGGCGTAGCGGGGGCGGCTGCCGTAGTATCCGCTGGAGCAGCCACAGTTGCAGGTGCAGGTGGAGCGGGAACTTCCAGAGTGGGCACATCGACATAAGTGCTAATGTTTTGAATCACGCCCTGGCTGACTAAAAACAACGCAAATACGAATGAAATCGGCAGCAACACATAGGCAGTGATGCGATATATATCCACCCAGAAATTGCCAATCGTTGCGGTCGCCTTGCTGATCGAGCCGCGTGCGGCGAAGCCTCGAATGAGTGCGAATACGACGGCCACGGCGGTTGCGGCAGAAGCAAAGTTATGAACTGTAAAGGCCAGCATTTGCGTAAGGTAGGACATGGTCGATTCGCCGCTATAGCCTTGCCAATTGGTATTGGTGATGAAGCTGATCGCGGTATTGAACGAAGAGTCGGCGGTGACGTTGGCAAATTGCTGCGGATTGAGCGGCAGCGACAGTTGCAGGCGTTGCAACGCATAGACGGTGACCACGCCAAGCAGGCTGAACACGAGCAGCGCCAGCGCGTATTGCTTCCAGTCCATTTGTTCGGCGAGTTTGTCATGCGATCTGACACCACAAAATCTGAGCAGCGTGCGCTCGATGCCTGAACCCAATTTAACGATGCGTGATGCGCCGCTCATGACATCAGCCAAATAGATGCCTAACGGCTTTACGGTGATTGCCAGAATGCCCAAAAATGCAGCCAGCAGCGCCCAGGAAGTCAGGGGCATCATGAGAAATCCTCTGGACTAATGAGGGCAATAACGAGGTAAATGAATAAGCCAGCGGCGATTAGTCCGGCCATAATTTGTAAGCCGCTCATGGCGCTGCCTTAGCTGAATTTGCGTCGCGCGCGCTTTGTACGCCGCCGATCATTGCGCTCTTGTGGTGAGCACGTTGCATCAGATGCGCGCAGCCACTTACCAGCGCTACCAATAGCGCGCCAAGTAATACAACCAAACCTAAATAAATAACATCCACGTTAATCTCCCATTGAAAATTGTTGAATACTGAAGATTAAAGCTCGCGGTATTAAATCGGTGCAGAAAGTGAGTTCACAGTTGTAAAAAAAGTATAAAAATGCAGGTGACGAACAAACACTCGCGGGCAAGCGGGCAAGCGGGCAAGCGGGGTCGCATCCTCGGTGTGCTTCGGGCCACCTCAAAGGGGGCGTAGTGGCAACTATGCTTGCATATGGCCTTTAAACGCTATATCCAGGGCGGTCTCGCAGAGCTAAATGGTTGAAGATCGCCGATGATATTAGGGCTTTAGGATTTTTATGCAAAGTCGCAAATCTTCTATTGCACCAATGTCCCTGACCTCCGCAGATAGGCGAGATCGACAAATTTTGATCCGCGATTATTGTTGGGCGTAAACGTTAAGGTCATGCCGTCCAGGTCAAATTGTTTGCGGCCAGCCAGTGCGGCGGCAATGCTGCTGCGATTGATACCGCGGCCGCTACTACGACCGTCGCGTTCCTGGGCCCGTTCCATCGCGCGTACCAGACCTTTCGCGGCAAGAAAGCCTTCCAGCGTGAGATGCGACGGTGGTTCGTCGCGGAATTTTGTCATTATGGCGCGATGTTCGGTTTGCAATTTTGTGGTGCTTGATTGCGGATTCGGGACCACCTGGGTGAGCATGGTGCTGACCGCGAATTCCGGCTTGGCCAGCTCGAGCAGTGTGCGGTGATTGACGGTGGAAAATCCCACCACATTGATGCCTTTGTCGAGCGCACGAAACTTCTTTAAAAATTCCGCCATCGCAATCGTGTCTGCAGCGACCACCACCACCTGCGGTTTCAGTCTAAACACATCACGCGCTATCGTATCCACATTGTCAAGACGTGCCGACAGCGCAAATTTACCGGCGGGTTTGAGCTGGCGGGCTTTGAGTTGCTCAGCCAATTCATCGGCCATGTTGATGCCAAATGTATCAACCGCACTGACCACCGCAAAGGTGGTGTTGCCGAGCGTGCTGAAGTGTTGCAGTATATGTTTGGCCTCGTCCTGGTAGGTGGGCCGCACAAAGAAAATATGGTCGGGCGATGTGCCCCCGCTCGCACCGCTGAGCGGGCCGTAGAGGGTAATACGGGATGCTTTGAACACCGCATCTTTTGAAACCGCCTGAACGCTGTCATCGCCGACATAGCCGAACAATGCATCAACGTGCTCTGTCTCGATCAGCTCGCGAGTGAGCTTGACGGTATTCGCCATAACGCCCTCGTCGTCTTTTACGATCAGATTGATTTTTCGCCCGTTGATACCGCCCAGCAAATTGATCTGGTCGAAGTAGGTGCGCGCGCCGGCGAGGTAGTCGCGGCTGACATCACTTTGCAAACCGGATTGATCGACCACACTGCCAATGCGGATTTCGTCAGCGCTTGCAGAGTCTGAATGACCGGTAAAAAGTAAGCTGGAAATAATGAATAAAGCAGCGTGCCAGTAATGCATATTATGTTCTCTGGAAAATTGAAGGAACGCCAGATTAACAATGCAATGTTGCAGCACAAAGAATAGGTGGAAAATAACAATGGTTGAAACACAATAAAGCTTGGCAAATACCAGCAATTGATCGAAAAATTAAAACGCTTCTTGATTGGAGCGTTATTTGTTGGACCTAATAGTGACCTGCCTTGCAGGCAACAAATGCTCGTAGAAGCCCGCCAGCGCTAGAGTATTAAATTGAACTCGGCTGAGTTTTAACCAAATCTGCCGGTAATGTAATCTTCGGTTTCTTTACGCTTTGGCTTGATAAACAATTCGTCCGTTATGCCGTATTCGATCAATTCGCCGAGATACATGTAGGCGGTGAAGTCAGATACGCGGGCCGCTTGCTGCATGTTGTGGGTGACAATGGCGATGGTGTAATCCTCTTTCAACTCATGCAGCAACTCTTCCACTTTTGCGGTCGAGATGGGATCGAGTGCCGAGGTGGGTTCGTCCAACAAAACAACCTCCGGCTTCACGGCCACGGCACGTGCAATGCACAAACGTTGTTGCTGACCGCCAGAAAGTGACAAGCCGGATTGTTTCAGCTTGTCTTTGGCTTCGTTCCAGATGGCCGCTTTGTTAAGCGCCCATTCGACTCGCTCGTCCATTTCCGCTTTGGAAAGCGATTCGTAAAGTTTCACGCCAAACGCAACGTTGTCGTAAATCGACATCGGGAATGGGGTGGGTTTTTGAAACACCATGCCGACCTTGGCACGCAGCAAGTTCAAGTCCTGATCTTTCTCCAAAACGTTTTTACCGTTCATCATAATTTTGCCCTCGGCACGCTGGCCGGGGTAAAGGTCATACATGCGATTGAACGTGCGCAGCAGCGTTGATTTTCCGCAGCCGGACGGGCCAATAAAGGCGGTGATGCGACGCTCCAGAATATCCAGATTGATATTTTTCAAGCCTTGAAAACTGCCGTAAAAAAACTGCAGGTTATTGACCTTTATTTTTGCTTCAGGCAGCGTAGAGGGGGCGATATCAGTCATAAGTTTTCCGATAATTCGGTTGATTTATTTTTTCTGGCGAGGATCAAAAAATGCGCGTGCAGCGATGTTCAGTGCCAACACCGAGAACGTAATGATCATGGCACCTGCCCACGCCAACGATTGCCAATTTTCAAACGGGCTCATGGCGAACTGGAAAATCACCACCGGTAGATTGGCCATCGGCGCGTTCATGTCAGCAGACCAGAATTGGTTGTTCAGCGCGGTGAATAGCAGCGGCGCAGTCTCACCGCTGATGCGCGCGACCGCCAGCAGAACGCCGGTAATGACGCCGCCTTTGACCGCCCGAAGTGCGACATAGGAAACCACTTTCCACTGGGGCGTACCCAATGCAGAAGCGGCTTCGCGCAAGCTCGCGGGCACCAGATTCAACATATTTTCGGTGGTGCGCACCACCACTGGAATGGCGATAAGTGCGAGCGCGAAAGAGCCCGCCCAGCCGGAGAAGTGTTTTACGTTCGCCACATAGATGGTGTAGATAAACAGGCCCAAAATAATAGAAGGTGCAGACAATAAAATGTCGTTAATAAAACGTGTCGCGGGCCCTACCCAGCCGCGGTTTCCATATTCTGATAAATAGATGCCTGCCAAAATACCAACCGGTGTGGCGACGAAGGTGGCGACGCCCACCATGACGAGACTACCGAAAATGGCGTTGGCCAGTCCACCCTCGCTGCTGGGGGATGGCGTCATTTCGGTAAACACGGCGAGATTCAAACCGCCAATGCCTTTTGAAACCAACACCGCCAATATCCACAATAAAAAAATCATGCCAATAGCCATTGCGCTGATCGCCAGAAGCAGGGCCAGGCGGTTGATGAGCAGCCGCTTTTGATAGCGCGCATTCATGTTTTTGCCCCTTCACGTTTGCCGAGCTGGGCGAGCATCAGTTTAGCCAGCGCCAATACAATCAACGTAATAACGAACAGCACCAATCCTAATGAAATCAGTGCAGATATGTGGATTTCGTTGCTGGCTTCGGCAAATTCATTGGCCAGCGTGGACGCGATGGAACTGCCGGGCTCAAATAGTGAGGCTGCAATCTTCGGCGCATTGCCGATCACAAAGGTGACCGCCATGGTCTCGCCAAGGGCACGGCCCAGGCCTAGCATAATGCCGCCAACGACACCCGCCTTGGTGTAGGGAAGCACAATGTTCCGCACCACTTCCCACGTGGTCGCACCTAGGCCGTAAGCGGATTCCTTGAGCACGGGCGGCACGACTTCAAACACATCTCTCATCACAGATGCGATGAAAGGAATAACCATGACCGCCAATATGATGCCAGCCGTCAGTACGCCAATACCCATTGCCGGCCCGCGGAATAAAGCACCCACGAAAGGAATGACGCCAAGATATTTGGTAAGGAACGGCTGAGCGTATTGTGCAAAAAGTGGTGCGAATACAAACAAGCCCCACATGCCGTAAATAATACTGGGTACGCCAGCTAACAATTCCACCGCTGTGCCCAGCGGGCGCTTTAGCCATGCAGGACAAAGCTCGGTCAAAAATATCGCGATACCAAAGCTGATCGGAATACCGAACAGTAATGCAATCACCGATGTCATTACCGTGCCATAGATCGCGTTTAGTGCGCCATATTCGTGGGTAACGGGGTTCCACGCACTGCTGGTCAAAAAGCCCAAACCAAATTTATCGAATACCGGCAGTGAACCTTTGATGAGCGAAAACAGAATCGCTGCCAAAATAGCTAGAACAAACAGTGCAAAAAAGAGTGTGGTTCGTCGAAACAAAGTGTCTTGCCAACGTTGCCGGACCAGGCGCGCTGCCAGCGCGTTTAATTGTTCTTCTCTCGACACGTATTTACCTTTAGCACTCGATTGGGAGGAGGTATCAATGTTGGCGATACTCATAAAATATCAATCCAGAGCATAGTTTACTCAAAGTGCAGAACAGAAATAACGCGGGCCGCTATAAAAGCAGCCCGCTTGGTAGAACTTAACCGTTACGCACACTTACTGAATCGAGAATTTATTTCCAGACAACTTGACCGCCCGCAGCCCTGATATCTGTTTTCCACATGGTTTGAATCATTTTCACGACGTTTGCTGGAATGGGCACGTAGTTCATCTCGGCAGCAGCTTTGCCACCATTTTTGAATGAGTAATCAAAAAACTTGAGTACGGCGGCGGCCTTGTCAGCATTGTCTGGCGATTTTTGCATCAGGATGAACGAGGCGCCCGAGATAGGCCAGCTGTCTTTGCCGGGCTGCTCGGTGAGCACCATGAAAAAGCCCGGTGCTTTGGCCCAGTCAGCGCTCGCAGTAGCTGCTTGGAACGTCAGGTCGTCAGGCTGCACAAAATTACCCGCCAGGTTCTTCATCGAGACATGCGCCATTTTGATTTTCTTGGCATAGGCATATTCCACATAACCGATTGATCCCTTGATGCGCTGTACATACGCAGATACACCTTCGTTACCTTTGCCGCCCACGCCTTCAGGCCATGCTACCGATTGACCGGCACCGACTTTGGCTTTCCAATCAGGGCTAACTTTTGAGAGATAGTCGGTAAACAGGAAGCTGGTGCCTGAACCATCGGAACGGCGCACGACGGTGATCGGGTCAGTTGGTAATTTTAGGCCTGGGTTCAGGTCAGCGATCGCCTTGTCGTTCCAGGTTTTGATTTTGCCCAGGAAAATATCTGCGACCACCGGCCCGGCCAGGCGCATGGCACCCGGAGCAACACCCTCCAGATTGACCACCAGCACTACGCCGCCAATAATCGCGGGGAATTGGACCAGACCTTTCTTGTCCAGATCCTCTTTTGACAAAGGTGCGTCCGAAGCACCGAAATCAACGGTCTTGGCTTCGATTTGACGAATGCCGCCGCCTGAGCCGATAGATTGATAGTTCATGGCCGAACCGGATGATTTTTTATAGTCCTCCGCCCATTTTGAATAGATGGGGAAGGGGAACGATGCGCCCGCACCGGTAATATCCACTGCGAAGCCAGGGGTTGCATATGATGCCACCGCCATTGCGACACCTG
>JAYVYF010000010.1:0-3317 GCA_043784585.1 Burkholderiales bacterium | reverse complement strand
TTGTAATTTCTGTCGCTCATGCATTCTCCGCCGAATATCGATGTGCCCGATGGCGATAAATACGGGCACCTGCTCGCCTACAGCGGCACGATGTGGTGGTGGGCGCAGCTGTGCCACGCATGGCGAAAACGACTGCGCCTCGCCGCCGCCCTGACACTAATGGGCGTGGTGATTGAATTCGTACAAGGTGCAATAGGTTGGCGCACGTTCGATGCGATGGATATGCTGGCCAATGGCGCGGGCGTGTTGATGGGATGGGTTTTCGTTGCGACGCCGTTGGGGGGCGCGCTTCACATATTGGATAGGCGGTATGGCTCGCGATAGAATTTGCAGCGCATTTTGAATTTACGAGGCCTGATGTTGGCGCGCCTTAGCGAGCAAAAGTGCGCCAAGCACCGCCTCGGCCACATAGCTTTCGTCGGTCAGTCTTTGGAGAAAAAATTGAATACCCGTCGCTGTGTTATTTTTCTTTTCTTCGCCGCTCTCCCCAGCTTCGCGTCAGCTGACGGCGAAGTCATTTCACCTATTGGCTACGGCGAAATTCAATTTGGCACAAAGTTGGCGGAGATTGAAACCAAACTAAAACAGACCGCAGTTCCAAAAAAGAGAGCGCCTGACTGCGACTTCGTTCGCTTCAAGAAATACCCTCGTATCCGCTTTATGGTCGAAGATGGCGTCGTCACTCGCGCAGATGCTGAAATCGGAATCAAAAACTCCGCTGGCGTATCAATTGGAATGACAATTTCCCAAGTGAAAGAACTTCTTCCTAACATTCGAATTAAGCGGCATAAATACGACGAAAACGGTCACTACCTTATTCTTCCAACAGAAGACAATCGAGCCGCGATTGTGTTCGAAGAGGGCCACGGCAAGATCACAAATTTTCACGCAGGCTTACAGCCCGCGGTTGAATACGTTGAAGGATGCCTATAGCCACGCGTGCCGCTAACAAACCACGGCCCGCACATCAGACCAACGCCCTTAACGTATTCCCACCCTCGGGCACCGGCGTCCTCGCCACATTCATCACCATCGCCAGCAGGCCGTAATAGCCGCACAATCCGGTCACATCGATCACACCGCGTTCACCGAATAGGGCCAGCATACGCGCGTAACTTGCATCGGACACGGCATGATTCACATGCAGCTCGGTGCAAAAATCATAAACAATTTCTTCCTCCGCAGTCATCGCGGAGGGTCGACGACCTTCTGAAATCGCGTTAATCGTATCGAAGGCTATACCGACTTCCGTTGCAATTTTCGAATGCACATGCCACTCAAAACCTTGGCCCCACCAGCGCGACACAATCAGAATAGCGAACTCGGACAATCACGGGGGCAAGGCTGAGGAGTAGCGTAAATATTCGCCGGTTTTCTGCACGCGTTGCATCAGCTCGGGCGAACGCAGCAGCGGCACAAATGGCCCGAATACCGAGCCACGCGGGCCGCTGGCAAGCTCCTTTGCGGCTGCTTGTTGGTCGGCCGTTAGATCAATATGCGCAATGGGCGGCATCCGATCTTGCATTGCTTATTCCCCGGCTTTAATTTTGTTGTCTTTAATGACCTTCGCCCAGCGGTCAATTTCAATGTCCAAAAATTTGGCCAATTCATCCGGCTTGGAGGCGACAATTTCCATCCCCTGGGCAATCAGACGATCACGCACCGCAGGCTCACTCAATACTTTTTTCAGCGCGGCATTCATGGCGGCAATAATCGCGGGTGGGGTTTTGGCAGGTGCAAAAACGCCCCACCATGCGACCGATTCGTAGCCGGGAAATCCCTGCTCGGCCATGGTTTTAACATCAGGATATTTAGCAATGCGTTTGGCGGAAGTGACTGCGAGTGGCACCAGGTTTTTGCCGTCAACCTGCGGGCTGATCAGAAATACCGTACCGACTATCAGCGGCACTTGCCCATCCACTGCGTCCTGCAAAGCCGGGCCGCCGCCTTTGTAGGGCACATGGGTAAGCTGAAAATTGCCCTGATTTTGCAATTGCGTGAGCGCCAGATGTGCGAGGCTACCCGAGCCGATACTGGCAAACGCATATTTGCCCGGATCTTTTTTAGAAGCCGCCACCACTTCTGAAAAATTCTTAAATCCCGTTGACGGATGCGCCGCCACCATCATTGCGGAGCGCGAAATCAGCATCACCGGCAGCAAATCTTTTTTCGCGTCATAGGACAAATTAGGGATCAAGCTTGGGTTCACGCCGTGGGTGTCAAACACCACCGCAAATGTATAACCATCCGGCTCAGATTTCGCCACGGCGGCAGTGCCAATCGAGCCCGATGCGCCACCCTTGTTATCCACAAACACCGGCTGTCCCAGCAGCACCTGCAGCGGCTGCGAAATCACCCGCGCCACCTGATCGACCGAGCCGCCTCGCGGGAATACTGCGACCAGCTTGATGGGCTTCACCGGCCACGCTGGCGATTGAGCAGACGCCACGTTAAAAAACGCGGCCAGCATTGACGACATTAATATCCATATGAGGTGATCAAAACGGAGCGCCGGGAAACAATTGAGGCTAAGCGTGCGGGGGAAATTACGCGGGAAATTGAGCTTCAAATTTAGCAACGAGCGCGCAGCAATATTTTTCATGGGTGGTTGTCCGAAAGTGGTTTAGATTTGACTGCTATCTTGACGACGGAAGCTGAGTGGATACTTCACTGATAATAGCGACTACGTTCGAATACAACATTAATCTATGCCGATTCCGGCGCTTATTTACCATCACTGACACTCACTAACCATGACTAACTTGAACAGCGCCACAACCCTTGACCACTTGGTACTGGGCACCGCCGATTTGAACCGCGGCAGTGCCTGGCTGGAGCGTTTCTTAGGCGTTCAGCTCAGCGCGGTGGGCACACACGAACGCATGGGCACCCACAATCGGCTGTTGTCGCTAGGGCCCGATTGCTATCTTGAATTAATCGCGATTGATCCAAATGGATTAGTACCGTTCATGCCACGTTGGTTTGGACTCGACACACGCGATGTGCAAGAACGCATCGCCCAAAAGCCGCGCCTGCTGGGCTGGGTGGCGCGGAACGATGATATTGATGCGCTGGATAAAAAAACCGGCAGCGTATTAGGCAACGTCCAGCCGATGGAACGCGGCGATTTCAAATGGCGCATTACGATTCCTGAAGATGGCTATCCCGTTGAAGGCGGTCTCATGCCGACACTGATTCAATGGGATGTACCGATTCATCCCTGTGAGCGGTTGCCCGATCAGCAATGTCGTTTTGAATGGATGGAAGCGGCGCACCCGAATCCGGCGAAAATTCAGTATTTGTTGAGCGAATTAGGG
>JAYVYF010000009.1:0-4732 GCA_043784585.1 Burkholderiales bacterium | reverse complement strand
GAAGATACGACCATCGCTGATATTGCCGTCGCGACTAACGCGCTGCAAATTAAAACCGGCTCCGCGTCGCGCTCAGATCGCATGGCGAAATACAATCAGTTGCTGCGCATTGAAGAAGAGTTGGGCGATGCTGCCAGCTATCCGGGCAAGTCAGCGTTTTATAATTTGCGATAGGTTTATTTTCGATCAAGCCAGGCGTGAAATACCTCCCCCACATTCTCATCACGCTCCTCATTGCCATCCAGTATCCGCTGTGGATCGGTAAAGGTAGTTGGTTGCGGGTGTGGGATATGTCGAAACAAGTCGATCAACAAAAAGAAAAAAATATGACGCTCGCTTCGCGCAATGCGGGGCTCGATGCCGAAGTAAGTGATTTGAAGCAAGGTATCGACGCGGTTGAAGAACGTGCGCGCGTTGAATTCGGCATGGTGAAATCGGATGAAACGTTTTATCAGATTATCGAGAAATCGAAAGTCAAACCGTAGAAGGGTGACGATTTTGCGGGCTTAAGCCTGAATGAAACGCTGCCAGATATTAGCGGGCAGATATTAGCCGGATCGAATACCTCATTCACGTTTACTGAAACAGAAAACAATGGCTTCCGGCAGCTTATTTGCACTGATTGACGATATCGCCACGCTGCTGGATGACATTGCGTTGATGACCAGGGTTGCCGCGCAAAAAACCGCAGGTGTGCTGGGCGACGATTTGGCACTGAATGCGGAACAAGTTTCTGGCGTGAAGGCAGACCGCGAATTACCGGTGGTGTAGGCCGTCGCCAAGGGCTCACTCATCAGTAAGGCCATTCTGGTGCCGCTCGCGCTGGCGGTTAGCGCGTTTGCGCTATCGGCTGTTACGCCGCTGTTGATGCTGGGCGGCGCCTATCTTTGCTTTGAAGGTTTTGAAAAACGGGCGCACAAGTTTTTACATTCAAAGGCGGACGATACGTCGCGTCATGCCGAGCTGGTGAGCGCCGTTGCCAATCCGGCAGTGGATATTGTTGCGTTTGAGAAGGACAAAATCAGGGGCGCCATTCGTACCGATTTTGTTTTATCTGCAGAGATTATTGTCATCACTCTGGGCACGATTGCGACGGCCATCTTCTCGCAGCGCGTGACAGTTCTATCTGCGATTGCGATTGCGGTGGCGATGACGGTTGGCGTTTACGGCTTCGTCGCGGCGATTGTGAAGCTCGATGATGTCGGCTTGCACCTCTCAAAAAAGCGCGGTGTGCTCGCGCGGACAGTTGGCGCGGCACTATTGAGCAGTGCGCCAATGCGGATGAAATTGTTATCGGTGGTGGGCACTGCGGCGATGTTCCTAGTCGGCGGCGGCATTATTTCCCACGGCATTCCAGCGCTGCATCATGCAATTGAATCCGCAAGCGCGCGATTTGGAGATACTTTTGACGGCGTCGCAGCCACGCTAGCCGATGGCGTGGTGGGCATCGCGGCAGGGGCGGCGGTGTTGGCTGTGGTGATGGTGGGCCAACGAATATTCGCGATGAAAAAAACAAAACGCTAGCATTGACAAGCGTCACGGCAGGTTTATGCTTTAAACGCCGCGCCGGATAATAACTTTGTATTGACGTTGTATTGACGTTGTATTGACGTAGTATGGCGCTGAGCCACACGAAGGCCTACCCAATATCGACTGCAAAATTCCTGCATTTTCAATTGATACTTTTTACTTTTTCCCGCAATAAAAATTTTTGAATCTTTCCCGTGGATGTCTTCGGTAATTCGCCAAACGTTATCCGCTTCGGCACTTTGAATCGCGCCATGCGCTCTCGGCAGAATTCAATTATCTCGGCTTCGGTGGCCGTTGTGCCGGATTTCAATTCCACAAAGGCACACGGCGTTTCGCCCCATTTTTCGTCCGGCTGTGCGACGACGGCAGAGACCATGATGGCAGGATGACGGGAGAGAACGTCCTCGACTTCGATCGACGAAATATTTTCTCCGCCAGAAATAATGATGTCTTTCGATCGATCCTTTATTTTCGCGTAGCCGTCGGCATGCATGACCGCGAGGTCGCCCGTGTGATACCAGCCGCCAGCAAATGCTTCCTCGGTCGCCTGCGGATTTTTTAAATAGCCGCGCATGGTGATGTTGCCGCGAAACATGATCTCGCCCATGGTTTCGCCGTCGTGGGGGACGGGCTGCATGGTGTCGGGGTTCATGACAGTCATGTCTTCTTGCAATGTGTAGGCAACGCCCTGGCGGCCATTTTTCATTGCCCGTTCTTCCACACCGAGCTGGTTCCAACTGTCGTGTCGCGCGCACGCTGCGGCCGGGCCATAGACTTCGGTGAGGCCGTACACGTGGGTCAGGTCAAAGCCCATCGCTTCCATGCCTTCAATCACGGCAACGGGAGGGGAGGCACCCGCGACCAGGCATTTCACCTGGTGGGCAATGCCGCGCTTCATTTCGGGCGGCGCGTTAATTAACATCGCATGCACGATTGGCGCGCCGCAGTAGTGCGAAACTTTGTGCGCGCGTATTAAATCGAATACAGTTTTTGCTTCTACTTTGCGCAGGCAAACATGGGTGCCCGCCACGGCGGCAATCGACCAAAGAAAACACCAGCCGTTGCAATGAAACATCGGCAGCGTCCACAAATAAATTGGGTGGTGCGGAAGCTGCCAATCGACAATATTGCTCACCGCATTGAGATAGGCACCGCGATGGTGATAGACCACGCCTTTTGGGTTTCCGGTGGTGCCAGAGGTGTAGTTCAGGGCGATGGCGTCCCATTCGTCATCCGGCAAATGCCATTCGAAATTGCTGTCACCCTGCGCAAGAAAATTTTCATATTCAAATTCGCCAAGAGATTTACCACCGGCGAAGGCCGCGTCATCAACATCAATGACCAGCGGTTTTATTTTTACCAACGTGAGCGCCTTTTCGACCACTGCAGAAAATTCGCGATCCGTAAACAGCACCTTCGCCTCACCGTGATCAAGCATGAAGGCGATGGTCTCAGCATCAAGCCGCGTGTTCAACGTATTGAGCACCGCACCCAGCATGCCCGGCGCGTAGTGTAGCTCAAACATGGCGGGCACGTTCGGCAGCATCACTGCAACAGTGGTGCCCCTGGCGACACCATGTTTGGCGAGTACAGATGCCAACGCTCGCACGCGGGCATAGGTTTCGCGCCAGGTAACACGGCGCTCACCGTAAATCGTTGCGACGTAATCGGGGTATACGCCGGCCGCTTTGCGCAGGAATGAAAGAGGCGTCAGCGGCACATAGTTTGCGGCGTTTTTATCGAGGTGCAGATCGTAAATACCCATAAGGTTTCCAGTCGCAGTGGTTCGGTGTTTTATAGTTTGTGCTGTTTTAAGTGACGGTGCTGAAATACGATGGCTTAAGCGGAGGCCAAGTTCGGGTTTGGAAAACGTCCCCAACTGATTTCTATGCGATTGCCGGTAGCAGCTTAAGCGTTGGCGCAAGAAAATAAATTATTGTCGGCAACCCGAGTATTTACGGCTTATTTGAGGCGACAAATCGCTAACCACCGCACCAATGCGGGAGCCTAATCGTCAGAGGGAAGGGAAATAATGAAAAAATAGGTCGCTGCCTTCTGGGTGATGGCAGTATTTCTAGTAAGTTCTCCACCCGCCGCGCAGCAGTCGTTTGATGACTTGAATTGGCTGGCGGATCGCTGGCTAGGGGCAACTGGAAAAACGACGTTTCGCGAGCACTGCGCGCGTGTGGAAGGCGGCATTATGTGCGGCATGGAGTACACGTTGATTGACACCAAGCTGACGTCTTTTGAGGCTATGCGGATTGAGCTTGATAGTAACAACATGCTCGTTTTTGTACCAAGGCCATTCGGAAAATCGAGGGACGCTTTCCGTTATCTAAAAAATATTGAGGCAGATTTATTTTTGAAAATCTGCAATACTACTTTCCTTAGCGCGTTATTGATCAAAAGAAAGAGGATGGGCGGGTACGTGCACACCGTCAACAATGACCCTACATCGTCCGCACCACACCCACTACCAATCCTTCGATATCCAGTTGCGACGTCTCCAGATCGACCACAATCGGTAAAAAATCAGCGTTCTCTGCGACCAGGTAGGCATTTTTGCCTTTGAGCTTCAGGCGTTTTACAGTCGCATCGCCATCAATGCGCGCGACGATGATTTGACCTGTGCGTGCTTGGTTGGTTTTATGAACAGCCAGCCAATCGCCATCCATGATGCCGACATCTTTCATGCTCATGCCGGATACACGCAGTAAAAAATCAGCTTTCGGCTTGAACATCAACGGGCTGACCGGATAACGACCCATCACGTTTTCCTGCGCCAGAATCGGGGCACCCGCCGCGACTTTACCGATCAGCGGCAGGCCGTGCTCCTCATCGTTCGCGGCATCATCGCTGCCGCTCATGATGCGGATTCCGCGCGATGAGCCGGGCATCATTTCAATTGCGCCTTTGCGCTCCAGCGCGCGCAAATGCTCTTCGGCTGCATTCGGCGAGCGAAAACCCAATGCCGCACATATTTCAGCGCGTGTTGGCGGCATATTGTGTTGCGCGATCCAGGTTTTCAGGAAGGCGAGGATTTCTTGCTGTCTTGCGGTTAAATTTTCCATAACTGTAGTTTTATACAGTTTCGTTTCGAATTGCAAGCAATATTTTTTGACGCGGGTGGAGCAGGACGATGAGCCTTGAAGAGGATCCTCGAACATGAGTTTTTGACATAGTCGGCGTGGGCTACAATGCG
>JAYVYF010000008.1:0-8563 GCA_043784585.1 Burkholderiales bacterium | reverse complement strand
AAAGGTTGAGCGCTTGATTAAGCGCGCTTAGATGGCGGTATCATTCGCAGCAAAATCGTGTCACGGTCGATGAAATGATGCTTGAGCGCTGCTGCGATGTGGATCACCACCACCACCGCAAGCGAGTAGGCAGCAATCCAGTGATAGGGCTTCAATAATTCTGCGAGATCACGATTTTTTTCGACCAGATCGGGCAGCGGCACCAGTCCTAGCCACACAATCGGAAATCCCGCCGCAGAGCTATAGGCCCAGCCCGTCAGCGGCACCGCGAAGAATAATATATAAAGCGCGCCATGCGAGACATGCGATGCCATTCGCTGCCACACGGGCATGTTTGATGGCAGCACCGGTGCTCGATGCGTGAGACGCCACAATAATCGCGCGGCCGATAACGCCAAAATCGTAATACCTGCCCACTTGTGCCAGTTATACAGTTTCAGTCGCTGCGGCGAGAAGGTCAGGCTGGTCATGTACAAGCCCACGCCAAACGATATACAAATCATCAGCGCCAGCAGCCAATGAAACACGATCGCAAGTCCGCTGTAGCGATTGATATTTTGACGGCTGATTGAATTCATGCGGTGGGTCCGGATGGTGTCTGCGTTTGTTGGTGCGATGGCAGTGCAGCGGGCTTGTTTATAAATTCAGGCGCGTAATTCTTCCAAGTCGCCCCCCCCCCGGCCATCTCGCCCATGCATACCGCGTGATACGATTTTTCGACAGCGCAAATGGCACCGCAAACGTGCCAAAAATAGCGATATGAGCCTGCAAAACACGTTCAATCGAGCGCATAGATAGTCTCTCGATTTGCGCTGGATTACGCCAGATCGAAGAGAAGAACTTCTGCGTCCACTCCGCCGTCAATAACGACCTTGCTCACGTCCACCAACTTTACCGCGTCACCCGCACGGAAATTCTCACCGTTCACATTTACGCTGCCCCGTGCCACGTGCACATAGATGCGGCGACCTTTGTTGATGGCAAGCACGGCGGATTCGTCAGTGGCAAAAAGACCGGCATACATCGACGCATCGGCATGCATTTTTACCGACCCATCGCGTGCATCGCTAGACGCCACCAGCCTTAGTTTGCCGCGTTTGGATGCGGCATCAAAATGCTTTTCCTCGTATGAGGGCGCAATGCCCATCACGCTCGGCTCGATCCAGATCTGCAAGAAATGGGTGGTGCCGGATGTTGAGTCGTTGGCCTCGCTATGGCGCACACCGGTGCCCGCACTCATGCGCTGCACGTCGCCAGGACGGATGGTGGAGCCATTGCCGATGCTGTCCTTATGGGCCAATGCCCCGTCCAGTACATAACTGATGATTTCCATATCACGATGACCATGCATACCAAATCCCCTGCCGGCAGCAACTTGATCTTCGTTTATCACGCGCAGTGAGCTAAAACCCCATGTGTTTAGGGTCGTGATAGTCCGCAAAAGAAAAACTATGAAAGCTCTTCAGCCAGCCGTGATCGGCATAGCCGCGTTCACTAGATTTTCTAATTTCAATCATTTTGAACTCTCTGCTTTATGTATAGCAAGCATGTTGGGCTTGCATGGCTGAATATTCAAGCGGATAATTTTGTGTAAATCATTCAATGAAACTGAACATGCGGATTTCCCTCGACGCGTTGCAAGTCCTAGATGCTATTGCCCGCAGGGGTTCGTTCGCCGCCGCCGCCGCCGAGTTGCACCGCGTGCCCTCGGCCATCACTTACACCGTGCAAAAGCTCGAGCAGGATTTGGCCATATCTTTGTTTGATCGCTCCAGACACCGCGCCAGTTTGACGGCTGCAGGTTACGAGCTGTTGACCGAGGGACGATTGTTGTTGCGCGCGGCAGGCGATTTGGAAGAACGCATCAAACAAGTCGCGCGTGGCTGGGAAACCGAATTGCGGATCGCAGTCGATACCGTGATTGGCGCGGAAAAAATGTTTCCACTAATAAAAAAATTTGGCGCGGAAAAATCCGGCACACGCATCCGGCTCACTGAGGAAGTACTCGGCGGTGGCTGGGACGCGCTAGTTTCCCAGCGCGTTGATTTGGTGGTGGGTGCGTCGGGCGACGTCCCCTCGGGTAGTAGCTATGCCACGCTTGATTTGGGGCGGCTCGCGTTTGTATTCGTGGTGGCACCTGATCACCCCATTTGTCTAGAGCCCATGCCGCTGACCGAGGTAACACTATTGAAATATCGCGCCGTGAGCGTAGCGGATTCATCGCGGAATTTACCCCCGCGCACCGTCGGCTTAATTTCGGGACAAGACGTGCTGACCGTACATTCCATTCACGCCAAATTAGCCGCTCATGTCGCAGGGCTGGGGGTTGGCTATTTGCCCACACATATTGCCAAGGCCGCGGTAAGTGCCAAGAAATTGCAAGTGCTATCGGTCGCCTCGCCGCGTAAACACGAGGGCGAACTGGTCGCCGCATGGCGTCCCAACCGCACCGGTAAAGCACTGCGCTGGTTTGCGAAAGCGTTGGAGGACAAAAAGACGGTGGCGGGGTTTTTTGTGTAGCGGCCGACCATATTTTTGAATAATCGTTAGCATCGAATTTCAATACGTTTTTGTAAGCCGCAGCCTCGGTGCCGCGATCTGTCTTCGCTTTAAAGCTAGCGCTGGCTTTTCCACCACCCGCCAAGAAATCCACGCAATGATCGCGGTGACGGGTAAAGCTAAGGAAAATAGCGCCCACGGCCCGATATCCCGCTTGGCGTAAATGATCGTTTGTTGAATGGGGAAGGCATAAACATAGAGGCCGTAGGATATATCGCCGATACGCCGTGGAATTTGTATTTTTAATCTTGGATGAAAGACAAACCAGGCTGTCGTGTAGGCAATGAAAATACACACAAAAATATTGCCCGGCGGATATGCAAGCCGGTTTACAATTAGCGCGCAAAAAAGAGCCATCACGGCGAGTCCGTGCAGTGGGATGCGATCACGATTTGTATAAAAAATCACGCCCAGTGCGAAGCACAGCACGGCCGGCAAGGCATAGATTTGCGTGATGCGAGGAATCAGCAAAACTCGGCTGGGATCACTGATCAATGCGACGATGAGAAATACAAATATTAATAACGCGATGGTGGGGCGTCGCAAAATGGTGAGTAATCCTGCGATGCCCACGCCGACGTACATCACCATTTCAATGGGAATGGTCCATAAGGAGCCGTTAATGCCGTTAGGGAACGGCAGTTTTTCGTAGACCCCCGGCAATATGAACTGGATGTCTGTAAGCAAGCTACGGTAGACGTAGCGCCAGGTTTGTTCATGGGTTATATATTCGCGCAGGGGCAGTGTGCTGACGCATGCACCGATCAATACGCCGAACATCAGACTCATTAAGAATGCTGGATAAATGCGCAAGAATCGTGCTTCGATAAAACGTAGCAGCCCTCGATTACGAAAGCTTTCACTTACCAGATAACCGCTGATAAAAAAAAATATCCAAACACCCAGTGCTCCGCCGTAAATTGCGCCAAATGAAAGCGCGACGATCGGCTCCATTCCCGCTGCCGTTAAGTCCCAGCCGTGTGAAAAAATAACAAGTGAGGCGGCAAATATCCGCAAGAGGTCAAAATTATTGTCGCGGCCAGAAGATGGATAGAAAGGTTTGAACATGGCGCGATAATAGCAGTGTGAATACTAGGATGCGTTTTTGATGGCTCATGGGAGCTAGCGCCCATTTCTGTCACCAGTCGACTGTCGACTCACCCGGGTGCATAAAATCCATTAGCAACTAAATATTTTTTACGTTAAAACGGCAACACAAATCCTGCCAGCGTTTCCACGAAATCAAATTCGCGCTCAATAGCCGCCAGCGGAACACGCGCATATACATGGGGGAACATTGCGCCTCTGCCGGTGGAGTCCTCGCGCTTGATATGGGCGGTAATTTTTGCCTCGTCAATCTCGAGCAGTTTCAAGCTTTTTTTACCCGTGTAATATTTGGCGGCGGTGGACAGAATTTGATGTTTTTCGGAACAATGAATAAAACCTTCTCGTGTCAAATCTGCGCTGGCAAAATAGCCTGCATCTCTCGCGTTTTGCCAGTCCGCATGCTCGGCAATTCGATAAATCATTTTAGTTGACCCCAAACAATATCGTGCAGATCATAGCGTGAATGCTGTCGCCAAAAATGGCGGCCCCTACATTGGCCGCTTTGCCCCCTCGCCCAGCGGTCCCCTCCACTTTGGCTCGCTGGTGGCGGCGCTCGCCAGCTATTTAGACGCCAAAGCGCATGGTGGGATGTGGCGGGTGCGAATTGAGGATGTGGATGAATCACGCTGCAATTCTGCGTATGCAGAGGATATTTTGCGAACCCTTACCGTGTTTGGTCTGAATTGGGATGGCGAAGTAGTTACCCAATCGCTGAGAAAACCGGCCTACGAACAAGCATTGGCGAGGCTCGTCAGTGCTTCTCGTCAACCCCTTACCTACCTGTGCAGGTGTTCACGCAAGGAAATTGCCGATTCCACAATGGGTGCAGGCGTTGGGTTGGAAGGCCCGATTTATCCGGGAACCTGCCGCGCTCGTGTTAATGATACTGCGGTCAGCGACGAAGAAATTGGCTTGGCCACTCGCGTCCTCACCCGCAGCGAGCCAATTTGCTTTACTGATCGCGTGCAGGGCGAAATATGTCAGGTCCTTGATACCGCAATCGGTGATTTTGTGGTCAAGCGCCGTGATGGCTTATTCGCCTATCAGCTCGCGGTGGTGGTAGATGATGCGGCTGAGGCGATCACGGATGTGGTGCGGGGCGCTGACTTGCTTGATTCGACGGCGCGACAAATCTATTTGCAGCAATTGCTTAATCTCGCGACACCGCGATATTTACATATTCCGGTCGCCACTAACGCAGCCGGACAAAAGTTATCCAAACAAACGCTTGCACCGGGGATTTCGGCAGCCGATTGCATGCACGTCATTACCAACGCACTGCAGTTTCTCGGTCAGGCGAATCCCCTGCCTGCCGCCTCGGTGGCCCCGCTGCTGGCGGCGGCGGTCAAAAACTGGAATGTGCGCGCTATTCCGCGAACCCGAACAATCGCGATACTGTGATATTTTTTTGGTAATAAATGGTGCCTTAATCCGATTGCGCGCTCGCCTGGTGCATTCGGTCGCCCAAACGCCGCATTTCATCGGCTTAAATTTTCGCGCTGTGAATCCATTTCTGCATTTCGTCGCATCTTAGCTGCGTTGCGTCAACCAGTTTGGCAGACTGCAACTATTGCCCCTGCTGTCCCTCTTATTGTTCCCCCAACCTACGCGAACCGCCATGTCAATTGAAAATACGATGTCCATCAAGCGCAACCCAAGACCACGTCGTGGCTGGGTAAAATTTACGCTGGCAGCGATTACTTTTGCGCTGGTGGCGGGGTCATTGGTCGCGTGGCGAGCGAGCTCGGCTAAAAAGGAAGAAAAAAAGTCGGACGCCGATAAGACCTTTGAATTTGCCAAAAACGACATCGCGGTCGTTTCTGCACAAAATCTCGGGCTGGTTATTCCGGTGTCGGGCTCGGTTCGCCCGGTGGTGCAGGCGATGGTGAAGTCAAAGGTGGCGGGCGAAGTATCGAAAGTCTATGTGCGTGAAGGTGAGCGCGTCGAGGCAGGTCAGGTGCTGGTTTCAATCGATACGGCGGACCTGAAAGCGCGCCATGACGCCCAGCGGGCCATGGTCGCCGAGACCAAGGCCAAGCTGGACCTCGCAGGAAAAAACGAAGCAAATAATCGCACCTTGCTCACGAAAAATTTCATTTCACAAAACGCGTTTGATGGGATCGCCAACAGCGTGCAAGTTGCGCAGGCAAATCATCAATCGACGTTGGCACAAGCAGCGATTACCCAGCGGGCGCTGGCAGATGCGCAAATTAGAGCGCCATTTGCGGGAATTGTTGCCAAGCGTGCGGTCAATGTGGGCGAAAAAATAAGCGCTGATTCTCCTGTGATGCAGATTGTTGATTTATCGCGAATGGAGCTGGAGGCACCAATGCCGGTCGGCGACATTCCCAGCATCCAGTTAGGTCAAGAAATCGCGTTCAAAGTTGATGGATTTCAGGACCGTGCCTTCAAAGGCAAAGTCGAGCGCATTAACCCGACGGCAGAAGCCGGCTCGCGCTCCATTTCAATTTTCGTCACGCTGCGTAATGACGATGGCGCGCTCAAAGGTGGCATGTTTGCCAATGGCACGTTGGCCGCCGTGAGCCGCACTGCCGTCACGTCGCTGCCCATCAGCGCGCTAATTGAAGAAGGCGGGCAAACCTACGTGTTTGCGCTTAAAGACGGCGCAGTGGAACGCAAGGCGATTACGGTGGGCACTAAAAGTCCGGAGCGCGGTCTGGTGGAAATCCGCGACGGTATTGCGATAGGTGCGGAGGTTATCACGGTCAAAGCTGATGGCTTGAAACATGGCTCCAAGGCGGTGGTGAAATTAGCGCCTGCCTTGCCGCCGACATCGCTTGCGCTACCTGCGGTTGGCGTCCCAGCGAAAACAAGCTAATTCATTTGCCTCACCGGAGCATCTCATGCAAATAACAAAAATCAGCGTTAACAATCCGGTATTCGCCACCATGATGATGGTGGCCATCATGGTGTTGGGCCTGTTTTCATATCAGCGCTTGTCGGTCGAGCAAATGCCCGATATTTCGTTTCCATTTGTGTCGGTTTCAACCGCGTACCCTGGCGCCTCTTCCGAAGCGGTGATGCAGGATGTCACCCGCCCCATCGAGGAGGTCGTCAACACCGTGCAGGGCGTCAAAAACATTCGTTCATTTTCACGCGAGGGGTCTTCACGCGTATCGATTGAATTCCAGCTCAGCGTCGATCCGAAAGCGGCCGTTCAGGATGTGCGTGACAAAGTGGCCGGCGTGCGGCGCAATTTTAATAAAGACGTGGGAGAGCCCACTGTCACCCGCGAGGACAACGAAAACGATCAGCCGATTATGCAGGTCTCAGTCGAGAGCCCGGCGCGCTCGCTACGCGAGTTGTCTGACCTCACGGATCAATTGGTGCTAAAGCGATTGCAAGGCGCGGAAGGTGTGGGTGCGATTGATATTTCAGGCGCAGTTCAGCGCGAAATGGCGATCCAGCTTAACCCGGACAAGATGGCGGCCTATGGCATCAGTGTCGATCAGGTGGTGGGTCAGATTCGTGCTCAAAATCAGAACCAGGCCGCTGGTTTTTTAACCGGTGACCGCACCGAGCGCCTGGTCAGAGTTCAAGGCAAGTTTAAAAGTGCCACTGATTTCGAGCGCCTCATTATTTCACGCCGGGGCGGTAGCAGCGTCAGCGCGAGCGGCATCAGCGACAGCGGGGGTGCGCCGGTCACGCTGGGCATGATTGCCAATGTGCGCGACACCGAGCGTGAAGAAACAGGCGTTGCGACGCAAGACGGAAAACGCGGGCTGCTGGTTGAAATTCGCAAAACGCGTGGCGCGAATGCCATCGAGGCCGCGAAATCAATTCGTGCCAATATTCAAAAAATGAAAGAGTCGCTGCCGCCCGATTTCAAACTTGAGATCACCAACGACGAATCAGAATTCATCAAACAGGGCGTTGATAACGTGAAGCACACGATTCTTGAAGGCGCGCTGCTGACGGTCATTATTGTATTTTTGTTTCTGCATTCATGGCGCTCAACCGTGATCACCGGTCTAACCTTGCCGATCTCGGTGCTGGCCACCTTTATTGCGCTTTACGCAATGGGTTTTACGATCAACTTCATGACCCTGATGGCATTGTCGCTGTCGATTGGTATTTTGATCGATGATGCGATTGTGGTGCGCGAAAATATTGTGCGCCACCTGGCCATGGGCAAGAGCCATCTTCAGGCGTCCCTCGATGCGACTCAGGAGATTGGTATTGCCGTGATGGCAACCACGTTCTGTATTGTGGCGGTGTTTTTACCGGTCGCTTTTATGGGCGGCATTATTGGTAAATTCTTTTTGCAGTTTGGTCTGGCCGTGAGTGTCGCGGTGCTGGTATCACTATTCGTATCGTTCACGCTCGACCCGATGCTGTCGGCGGTATGGCACGATTCGCCATCGCGACTGAACCAATTCAAGCCGGTTGCATGGCTGCTTGCGAAGCAGGATATTTTTATGCTGTGGCTGCATCGCAAATATGATATTGCGTTGCGCTGGGCGCTGAACCGTGAATACCGCCGCACCTGGATTCCAAAGCCGACCATCTTACGGTACGCGTCTTCCGGGTTCAAACGCGGGCATCTCAAGCTGGATCGGTTCACGATACGTAACCGCGGCATTGTTTTGTGGGTCGCCGCGCTGACTTTCTTTGGCAGTTTTTTACTGGTACCTGCGGGTGAATTTGTGCCAGAAACCGATAACAACTGGGCTAACGCTTCGGTCGAAACTCCGGTGGGATCGTCGCTCAATTACACGATGGACAAGGCTGAACAAGTTGAGAACGCGCTGCGCGAATTTCCTGAAATCAAGCGGATTACGCGCAATGTGTCGAAAACGCAGGCATGGTTTGGTCTTGAACTCACCGAAAAAGAAACGCGCAAGCGCACCAAGAAGCAGCTTGATGATGCGATTCG
>JAYVYF010000007.1:0-8438 GCA_043784585.1 Burkholderiales bacterium | reverse complement strand
ACCGGTGTCAACGCCGATTCGGACGCGTATTGGGCCGGAGTGCGGGCGGGCATGGTGATAAAAACAATCAATGATGAGCCGGCGCTGCCGCTTTATCGGCGTCTGATTTCAGAAGCACGCGATTCGTCCACCGCATGGGCTCGCAGCCGGGGCGCGCTGCGAAAAATTTCTGGCGGTGAAATTGATACCAAAGTCGATATGACATTCATTCGCGCCGATGGTGAAGACAACCGTGAGGCCGACAACGCGCATGAAATCACCGCGACGCTGAAACGTCGGGCATTTAAAACGCCACCCGATTTTATCCAGCGTGTATTGCCTTCCGGCTTTGGCTATATCCGTTTTTCAAATTTCATTGGCTCGCTGGAGGGGAAAATTCTGAGAGCCGTCGACGAAATGAAAACCACACCAGGCATGATTATTGATTTGCGCAATAACGGCGGCGGGTCGTTATCAATGTCCGAACAATTAATCACCAAATTTTTGAGCGATAAAACCAAAGGCACCAAAATCCTTACCCGCACCGGCAAAGCGCCAAGCCTGTTCTTCATCGAGACCACCAGACTTGAGCCCGAATTAAACGGCTCCAAGGCAAACGCCTATATCCAGCCGCTGGTGATTTTAACCAACCAGAATAGCGCATCGGCCTCAGAAGTATTCAGTGCAACCTTGCAGGATTTAGGCCGCGCGACGATCATTGGCGGACGCAGCTGCGGTTGTTTATTGGGCTATATGGGCTATGCCGACGTCCCCGGCGGCGGTCAGCTGGCGTACAGTGAAATGGGATTTATCACTCCAAAAGGCAAGCGCGTGGAAGGCGAAGGCGTAACCCCTGACGTGGAATTAGTGCTGGCAAAAGCCGACATCATGCTGAACCGGGATCGCGCACTCGAAGCCGCCGTTACGTTTTTACAAAATAAAACGGCTGCAAAAAAAATGGCTATATCATCGACAGACGGAGCGAAATGAACAAACCCATGGCATCGGCTCGACCCGATCTGAAAATTCTCGTGCTTGGTGCCGGCGGTACCGGCGGCTATTTTGGGGGTCGCTTGCACCAGGCCGGCGCCGACGTAACGTTTTTGGTTCGCGAGCGCCGATCCGCGCGAATAGCGCAACATGGATTACAGATTGAAACGCCAAGTGGCAATAACGTGCTGGCAGTCAAAACAGTCGTTGCCGCCGATTTTGCAGGTTCGATCAAGCCCGTATTTGATGTCGTCATCATTGCCTGCAAGGCTTACGATCTCGATGCCGGCATCGCCGCAATCACACCGGTCATGGCGGCACCATGGTCATGCCGCTGCTGAACGGCATCGCGCACCTTGACAGCCACGATGGCGCATTTGGCAAGGCCCGAGTGATGGGCGGAAGCTGTCAAATCTCGGCCATTCTCACCAAAGAAGGAATTGTCAAAACCATGGGGCCGACCCAGGCCATCGTGTGGGGAGCTCGCGAGCCTGGCCAGCAGGCGACTGCGCTGGCGTTGGGCGCATCTTTTGCAAACACCGTCGTCGATTGGCGGGTGTCTGAAAACATCATGCTCGAGATGTGGGAAAAAGTTGCTTTTCTTTCCACGCTTGCGGGCATTACCTGCCTGATGCGCGCAACGTTGGGCGAAGTGCTGGCGACACCAGGCGGAAAATTATTGATACGTCAGTACTTGGATTGCGCCATTGAAATTGCGCGCCGTGAGGGCTATCCAGCACGCAACGCGGTGCTGGTTCGTTTTGATAGCGTGGTTAATTCAAGCGGCTCGACATTGACCGGCTCCTCGCTGCGCGATTTGGAGACGGACAATGATGTTGAGGCCGATCCCATCGTGGGCTACATGCTGACCAAAGCCCGCGAACATGGACTTGATGACACGATGATCAACGTGGCCTACACCCACTTGAAAGCGTATCAAAATCGTCGCGCCAGCGGCCGCAATATAGCGAAGTAGTACCCTAAGGATTGCCTTAACCGAGTTTAATTAAACATCACTGCCAACCCCACATCGAACAACAGGCATTGCCGTTGGCAACCATCGCAAAGGCGATCACCGAAATAATCGCCACCCACATCACTACCATCAGCGCATAAAGCTTTGCTTTGCCGCTAGCGTGCTTCGCGGAACGTTCAATTTTTTGTGCGGCACTATTGCGGAAATTGGCGCCGGAGAAAGCATCAACGTAGCGTCGGTGAGTATCCTCGGCAGAAAGGCCTGCGCCTTCGGCCATCGGATGAGCATATTTTTGTGTAGTGGTATTTACGTTCATCATCAGTCCTTGTGAATTTTTCGATTGCTGCTCAAATTGAGCGCCATTTAAACTTGCGATTGAGCCTAAAAAATAAGGACTCACCAATAGAACGAAATTGAAGACAGAAATCGGACACGTATTTCGTAAATATTTTTCGGCTGACCTTTCTGCCTAAAGCCAATCAAATATAAAAAAACTTTTAAAAACTGAGAAATCAGTGCCGTAATATGAAGGTCGGTAATCGTCAGCGGCCCGCCCCACGCGCTCTTTTAAGCAGCATAACAGCGCTAAATTATCGTGCAATACCTCAATCGCGGTAGTGGGCGGCGTTCAGGAACGTAATTTCCTAGCACGACGGCTCTAGCGCTTGCGACCACTTCGGATTAAATTAAATATGCTTCGTTAGCTAAATCAAAAAACCACTACGGCAACGCGCATTGTTTAAACTGACAGCAGTGTTTATCCGGTGGCTTTTCAGCGATTAAAGAGACTAACCATGAACAGCGTTACCACCTTGTTTCCCGACGCACACGCTGCGGAAGCCGCCTTGCCAGCGAGCAACAATCAAATGCCGGTGGATGAATTGTTTGCATCGTTCTACGACGATTTGCGTCGATTGGCGCACGCGCGCTTGCGGCGTTCAAACGATCTGACCGTACTCGACACCACCGGACTGGTGCACGAATCATATTTCCGATTTCTCAGCGCTGCAAACTTCGTCCTCAAAGATCGGCCGGGCTTTTTGGCATACGCATCGCGAGTGATGCGATCCATCGTTGTGGATGTGGTCCGACAAAAGTTGGCTCTCAAAAACGGTGGCGATGCGGTTGACGTCACGCTGAATACCAACATTGTTGAATCGGTGTGCGCGCCTGAAAACGAGGTGATGCGTATTCATGACGCGCTACAAGAATTGGCGGCGATTGATGAGCGTTTGGCGCAAGTCGTGGAAATGCGTTATTTCGGCGGCCTGAGTGAACAACAAATCGCTGAGGTGCTCGGTCTCAGCACACGAACTGTCAAGCGCGATTGGGAAAAAGCCAAACTTTTTCTGCATTACAATCTTCGCTAACACCAGCTCGCGTGGAGGCTAATTTGGGCCGCACCATTAGCCGCGCGACTTGGTATATTTCGCCGCCACCGTGCTCGCGTATTATTGCGCGCATGAGTTCTGCTTTAAATGACGGTGTTAAAAAACGCGAAGTTTTCGCGTGGGCAATGTATGACTTCGCCAATTCTGGCTACACGACGGTCGTACTCACGGCCGTGTTCAATGCCTATTTCGTATCGGTGATTGCGGGAGGCGCTGATTGGGCCACGTTTGCATGGACGGCGACGCTGGCAGTTTCATATGTTGCGGTGATGGTTGCGGGCCCATTACTGGGCGCATATGCCGATGCACACGCCGCAAAAAAACGCGTACTGTTTTTTGCCACAGCAGGCTGCGTGATCAGCACCGCTCTGCTCTATTTTGCGGGGCCGGGCGCCATTTATCTGGCGATCACGATGATTATTATTTCCAATTTTTGCTACGCTGTGGGCGAGAACATTACCGCTGCGTTTCTGCCCGAGTTGGCAAAACCTGACGCACTCGGCAAGGTCTCGGGCTGGGGATGGAGCTGGGGCTACGTCGGTGGCTTGGTGGCGTTGGGGCTCAGTCTGATGTGGATCATGGGGGCCGAATCGAGAGGGGAAAAAACCGCAGATGCTGTCGGGCTGACAATGTTGATCACCGCGGCAGTTTATGCCGCAGGCGCGTCGATTACGTTTATTTTTTTGAAAGAACGTGCTTCTCCTGCGCCTAAGAACATCTTGACTGGAAATGCATGGACGCGACTAATGCGTTCCGCGCGCGAAGCATCTCGCTATCGTGATTTGATTCTAGTTTTTGCATGCGGCACCTGCTATCAGGCCGGGGTTTCGACCGTGGTCACCCTCGCCGCGATCTATGCCCAGGAAGTGATGAGCTTTAAAACACAGGACACGCTAGTGCTGGTGCTGATTGTGAATGTGACGGCTTGCGTAGGCGCGTTCGGATTCGGTTATTTGCAGGATCTGATTGGAAAAAAACGGGCGTTAGCCATCACCTTGGTAGGCTGGATATTAATGGTGGGTTTCGCCTGGTTTGCCACCACGCGCGGACTTTTCTGGGTAGCTGCCAATTTAGCCGGTATTTGCATGGGGTCCAGCCAATCCGCGGGGCGCGCGTTGGTGGCGTATTTTTCACCAACTGCGCGAGCGGCGGAGTTTTTCGGACTGTGGGGCGTGGCTACTCGCCTCGCCGCGGTGTTGGGCCCGCTCACCTACGGGGCGGTGACCTGGATCACCAACAATAACCACCGGCTGGCGATGCTGATAACGGGGGTATTTTTTTTGGCCGCGCTACTGGTACTGGCGCAGGTGGATGAGAAACGTGGCAGGCGCGCGGTAGTTGGAGCAGCGGCGGAAATGGCCTAGGACGCAAGTTGTTTCAAACGCAACTTCAGACGCAGCGTCATCTCTAGCTTCGGGCGCAATTTTGCTGAAGAACGCGAAAACAAGTAAGCGCCGCGAGCCACACTTCTAGGCGATAATTGTGCTCCTCCATGCACCCTGAATTTGAATATGTCGAACGGCAACGCCTCCAAACCATCCGAATCCATTAAAACCGCTCAAACCACCAACTTTATCCGCAACATTATTGATGCTGATTTAGCCGCTGGAAAATACGCTTCTCGCACCTGGAGCGGAGCACCCGGCCCCGCCGTGAAGCAGGCAAAGGCGGCGATTGATCCCGCCAAAATTCGCACCCGCTTTCCGCCCGAGCCCAACGGTTATTTGCATTTTGGTCATACCAAATCTATTTTACTTAATTTCGGTTTGGCGGAGGATTACGCGGGCGTTTGCCATCTGCGCTTTGACGATACCAATCCTGAAAAAGAAGAGCAGGAATATGTCGATTCAATCATTGATTCTGTTCATTGGCTGGGCGGCAATTACGATAAAAACGGTGCGTCGCATCTTTACTTTGCGAGCGACTATTTCGACTATTTTTATGACTTTGCCGAGACACTCATCGAGCACGGTTTGGCTTATGTTGATTCGCAATCGGCGGAGGAAATGCGCGCGAGCCGTGGTTCGCTTACTGAACCGGGTAACAATTCACCGTTCCGCAATCGTAGAGCCGCTGAAAATTTGCAATTGTTCCGTGAAATGCGCGATGGCAAACACGCCGAAGGTACGCACATCCTGCGCACGAAAATTGATATGGCATCACCGAATATCAACCTGCGCGACCCGGCGATTTATCGCATCAAACACGCGCATCACCATCGCACGGGCGATAGATGGTGCATTTACCCGATGTACACCTACGCCCATCCGGTGGAAGATGCATTGGAAAACATTACGCATTCGCTTTGCACACTGGAATTTGAAGATCAGCGGCCTTTCTACGATTGGCTGCTGGCGAAACTGGCGGAGTTCGGCGCACTCAATACCCCGCTGCCACAACAGATCGAATTTTCGCGCCTTAACCTCACCTACATCGTCCTCAGCAAACGCTATTTGCGCCAACTGGTGGAACAGCATCACGTCGAAGGCTGGGATGACCCGCGCATGCCCACACTGGTAGGTGCGCGCCGTCGCGGCTTTACGGCAGAAGGCTTCAAATTATTTGCGCAACGCATTGGCGTTTCAAAATCTGATTCGTGGATCGAAATGAGCGTACTCGAAGATTGTCAGCGCGAAGTGTTGAATGAACAGTGTCTGCGCAAGGTGGCCGTGCTCAATCCGCTGAAGCTGATTATTGATAATTATCCGGCTGGCCAAACGGAGGAATGCTTCGCACCGAATCATCCGCAGAAGCCTGAACTGGGCAAACGCGCCATGCCGTTTTCGAGCGAATTGTGGATCGAACGCGAGGATTTTGAAGCGACACCGCCCAAAGGTTTTTTCCGGCTGTTCCCGGGCAATATGGTGCGGCTGCGCTACGGATTTGTCATCAAATGTATCGGCGCGGATAAAGATGCGGCGGGCAATATTACGGCGGTGCATTGCGAATACTTTGCGGACTCCAAATCCGGCACACCGGGCTCGGACACCTATAAAGTAAAAGGAAATATTCATTGGTTGTCGGCGGCACATGCGGTGCAAACAGAAGTCAGATTATTTGACCGACTTTTTTCAGCACCCCACCCCGGGCGCGGCACTGAAAATTTCCTAGATGATCTTAATCCGACATCCAAACAAGTGATCACGGCGTATCTTGAAGCATCGCTCAACGACGCTGCCGCGGAAGCGCGTTTTCAGTTCGAGCGCCATGGTTATTTTGTGGCGGATCGGGTCGCTTCAAAGCCCGGCAAGCCGGTTTTTAACCGCGCAGTCACGTTGCGGGATTCATGGGCAGCAGGAAGCTAGAGATGATGTGATTGCCAACCATGAAAAGTTTTGAACCCTAGTATAGGCCTTCCTTTCAGGCCATTTTATCCTGTAGCGCCCCGCCAGTGGCAGGTTTTAAAATTCAACCGTGCATCTATGGGCTCATGGATAAAACCTCGATTTTCGGACAAAATGCGGCATCGCTTGCATCAAGAAACAATGCCAAAAGCGAACATTTTTAAGGACAGTTATGCGCTTCAATATTTCACGCATCATTCTAGATACAACAAATGCTCGCTATAGGCTAGGCTTGGTGTTGACACTGGGTACGCTGTTAGTCACGTCTTTGACTGCCCTAGCGCCTGCCAACGCGCTATCGCCAATATTTTTGCCAACAATATTGCCGACACTTTCAACCACAGTCGCGCCATCGCCGGAAACAAGTTTAAATGTCGAAATTGCCAACGGCAAGATGCATCGTGGTTTGCTTGACGGTGTGCCCGTCAAATTTACGATCTTTAATGGCTACGCAATCAGCGAAGGCGATATTCTGCTCGGGTCCGCCAGCGCGGTGCTTGAGCGGATGCGGGCTGAGGCTCCCAACGGCAAGTTTCCGCTGCCCGGTTCCACATCACTAGCCAAAGGCCACACTTACGGCGGCGCGAATCGCCTTTGGCCGCGCAATGCGCAAGGCGTGGTTGAGGTGCCATATATGATTACGCTGGATCCGGACAATCATGTGCCGGCAGCCATTGATATTGCAAACGCCCAACTTGCGCCGTTCATGAAATGGATTCCGCGCACCTTGGAAATTGATTACGTCTCGTTTAATTTGAGCGAAGACGAAAACTATGGCTCGTGTTTTTCCAGCGTGGGACGCACCGGCGGCTTGCAGAATATCGGCGGCAGCAAAATCTGCGCCGGTGGTGTGCTGGTTCACGAAATGGGCCACGCGGTCGGTCTTTATCACGAACAACAGCGTTCAGATCGCGGCACCTGGCTCAGCATCGACCTTTCCAATATCGACCCATCGTATGTCGGTGCAAATTACGAGCCGCCCTCCAATCAGCGTGATATTGGCGGTTATGACTATGGCTCGATCATGCACTATTCGGCGTTCAGTTTTGTCAAGGTTTACAAGCCGAGCCTGAATACGATTCCGGCGGGCATTCCAATCGGGGCGCGCGAACGTTATTCGTCGGGTGACCTTGAGGCGATTCGCCGACTGTATGATTTTGTCGAGTCCACGATCACGATTGATTCGTTCCCCACCGGACAAAACGTGCTGATCGATGGTGTTCTCAGCGTTACGCCGACCGTGTTTAACTGGTCACTTGGTTCCAGCCATACGCTGGGCGTGCCAGCGGGCGTGTTCAATTCAGGCGGCACCCTGGTGACATTTGCGCGCTGGAATAATGATCGCGCTGCTAATTTGAATCCGTCTCAAACCATCACCATTGTTGCGGGCGATGGGAGCCTCGGGCAACCGAATAATCGACCCAGCGTCAGCACCTACACGGCGCATTTTTCCAAGGTCGTGGAAGTCAGATCGTCGTCAAGCGTGACTGGTGGCATCGCCACGCTATCGCCCGCGCCACAGCCACTGGCGGGCGCCTCGGGCGTTTACTATCGCGCCAATACCCCCATGACGGCGAACGCTATTGCACCCAGCGGGTTCCAATTTGGGCTGTGGGGTCCGTCGACAGGATTGTTTCATTATCCATCCGCGTCGAATCGCTCATCCAACCCGTACAACGGGCCGGTTGCGGTCGGCGCTGATTTTGTGCTGGCAGAATGGATTGCAAATTTTACCGATACCGCGTTGGTGCGAATCAA
>JAYVYF010000006.1:0-3007 GCA_043784585.1 Burkholderiales bacterium | reverse complement strand
CGAACAAACTGATGAGATGGAATGGCTAAACGCTATTCCGCCGATGCCTTAATGGGTCTTAAGTTTCCGTTGGTTGATATTGGCGGGTTGCAAGATGTTCTAAGGCGTTTTTATGAATTTGCGTGATCTTCGTTATCTGGTGGCGCTGGCTGACCTTAAACATTTTGGGCGAGCCGCCGAGGCTAGTTTTGTGTCACAGCCGACCTTATCTACCCAGATCAAAAAGTTAGAAGAAGAGCTGGGCGTACCGCTGATTGAGCGTAATCCGCGCAATGTATTGCTGACCGATGTGGGCGAGGCCGTGGTGGCGCGCGCGCGGCTAATGCTGCGTGAGGCGGACGAGATTAAAAACATTGCGCGTCGCGCCAAAGACCCGGCGTCGGGTGCTGTAAAAATTGGCATTTTCCCGACCCTGGGCCCTTATTTGCTGCCACATGTGGTGCCGCAAATTGTCGCGAAATTCCCCAAGCTGGAACTGATGCTGTTTGAAGAAAAAACGGAAATCATTCTCAAAAAACTGCATGACGGAGAGTTGGACGCGGGCATCCTGGCGCTGCCGATTCACGACGATACCTTGCATAGCGAGTTTTTATTTGAAGAGCCGTTTGTGCTGGCGGTGCCCGCAACGCACCGGATGGCGAAACAGAAGAAAGTGAAGCTGAGTGACCTGGCGGAAGAGCGTTTATTACTGCTCGACGATGGCCACTGCCTGCGCGATCAGGCCTTGGAGGTTTGCCAGATTGCGGGCGCGGTGGAACGTTCCGGCTTTCGTGCAACCAGCCTTGAAACGCTGCGCCACATGGTCAGTGCAAATGTCGGTATGACGCTGCTGCCCGCATTGGCGGTACGCCCGCCAGCACCTGCTACGGCGAATGTGGTGCTGATCCCATTTGCCGACCCCCAGCCGCACCGGCGCATTGCAATGGTGTGGCGGCGCACCTCTGCCTTGACAGTGTTTTTGTCCGAGCTGGTGCAATCGTTCAAGAATTTACCGAACGGCGCTTTGGAGATTGCGAAAAGCAAATAGGCCAAATCGGCCAGCGATGCCAACACCCGCGGTACTATGCTGAAATTAGTTTTTGTCCGCGTCCGGCCCGCGCTCAACCGTGGCCATCACCTGATCGATCCGCGAGCCTTCGGTATCGACGACCACAAACTTAACGCCATGCCAGACCACGTTGTCTGCTTTGCGGGGCCATTTTTTGAGCAGCGACATTAAAAATCCGCTGATGGTTTGGTAGTTTTCTTCCATCGGTAGATGGTCCCAGCCGAATAATTCTTTTACATCACTGATATCGGCCATGCCGTCAATCAGCCATGCGCCTTCGCTATCTTTCATTTTTACGATGCTCTTTTCGCGAGCGACTTCCTCCACAATCCGCCCCATGATCGCAGCCATGACATCGTTCATGGTCAGCAATCCTACAATCACGCCGTATTCATTAGCGACGAGCGCAATATCTTCACCAGCGTTGCGAAATTGATCTAGCCCATCGAGAACGGTAATTGAATCAGGCACCATCAAAATCGGCTTCATTCCCCATTCCTTCAGGGTGTCGCGATGCAGGCGCAGTGATTGATTGTTGATTGCTTTGGCCAGCAAATCTGACGCGTCGATATAACCAATAGGGTGATCGATATCGCCGCCGGTAACCACGAAGCGTGCTTTGGGTTCCTCAGCCAATACGGTTTTGATCGTCTCTTCGTCATCGTCGACGTCGATGGAGACAATATTTTGACGCGGTGTCATCGCGCTGGTGATCGCTTTTTCGCCAAGGCTCAGCACATTTTGAATTAGATGATGTGCATCGCGATCGACCGCGCCGGCTTCGGCTCCTGCCGCCACCATGGCATACACATCATCAGTGGTGATCGCGGCCTCACCCTGCGCACGGATATTGAAAAAAGTAAGGATCGCATCGACTAGTTTGCCGAACAGCCACAGAATCGGCGTGAATGGTTTTTGCAGCGCACGCAATACCGGTGCGAGCGCGCAGGCGATTCGTTCGGGCGCGTGGATGGCAATACGCTTGGGTAGCAAATCGCCAAATAATAAAAAGATCGCGGTAATTGCACCTACCGCCAATGTGAACGAAAGACTATCGCGCCACCATCCAGCTGCGAGGCCCCACGAGGCAAGTACGTCAGCGATGCGCATGCTGAATGCGGCCTCGCCAAACACGCCTGCCAGTATGGCAACGACGTTCAAGCCGATCTGCACAATTCCCAAAAATCCATTGGGATTATCTTTGAGGTAAAGCACCACGGCAGCACCTGCGGCATCCGGCTCGCGCGAATCGCGAATCTGCATCAGCTTGATGCGTTTGGCGCTGGCAATGGATAGTTCAGCCAGCGCCAGGAAAGCGTTCATCGCGATCAGCATAAGCAGAATAAACAAGGTGTCGGTCAGGGTCATGATTGAGCTATTGTTGCGCTGGACTGTTGCGCCAGCTTGTGCGGAAATAAGATTAAAGCCTAATCTTGTAAAAACATGCTGGTCCGGCCGGCCTAAATTTTGCAGCTCCTGTCATTATGTATTGCAATCGGTGGAGTAATATTTCACGCGAAGCTACTGAGTAATGATGCGTTTTTATTCTAAATCAGCATCATGACTGACAAGAATGCATATTTAAATCAAATGACAACTATCGCGAAGTACAAAAAATCTCCCCTTCAACAAATCCCCGGTGTGGGGCCGGCGATTGCTGCGGATCTGAATGGTATTGGTATTACCCGGGTTGACCAACTGCAAGACCAGTCACCGCAGGCGCTCTACGATGCGGTATGTGACACCACCGGCGCAATTCATGATCGTTGTCTGCTTTATGTATTTCGCTGCGCGGTCTACTACGCATCGACGGCACAGCACGAGCCTGAAAAGCTAAAATGGTGGAACTGGAAAGAGGTGCCGCCACGCTAGGATTTTCATCCTACTCCGATACACGTCCTAGCATTTGCTGGGGTTTGAAGACGTTTAGGCTGGGATGGCAAGTCTGATGCGGCCTTA
>JAYVYF010000005.1:0-11700 GCA_043784585.1 Burkholderiales bacterium | reverse complement strand
TGTCTCCAGATCTCGCGAACACTTGGGGGCAGAGTTACTTTGTTTTTCACTTGATTCAGTGGATCAAAATATCAAATCAGAAGGCGCTCGCGAACCGCCGATATTGGCCGAAAGCAGTCATTTATGAAGTCTGGAGATTTGACCAAACCTGACAGTTACTAAGTGTTGAAGTCTGCGTCACTTCAGATTAAGTTAGGTGCTGCAACTCTCCAGTTAAGTTAGCCCAGCTCTCCAATTAAGTTAGGTGTTGTTCAATCCAATTAAGTGAGGCCCATCTACTACAACTCTACGCCGCTTGGCGCGCAAAGTTTCCTTATGCCACGTTGCCGCCAGCTTCTAAGCTGTCGATAAGGTCGGCGTACGCTTGTAGCATCTCCTCGCGCGCTGGCAAGTGTGTAGCATGGTCGTAGCTGGCGCGTGTCTTGTTGGCTGGCTTGTGCGCGAGTTGCCGCTCGATAACGTCACCAGCATATTGCCTCTCGTTGAGAATCGTTGATGCTGTACCGCGAAAGCCGTGGCCTGTCAGCTTGCCCCCGTAACCCCTAGTTTCAAGCGCCCGATTTATCGTCGTTGGTGACATACACGCGTTCGCCCTGCGCACGTTTGGGAAAAGCCAATTCTGCCCCCCTGTGATCGTGCGAAGTTCGCGCAAAAGCGTTACCGCTTGATGTGGCAGTGGGACGATGTGCGGTTCTACCATCTTCATTTTTCCGGCGGGGATGCGCCAAATTGCGTTGTCTAGGTCGAACTCTGTCCATTCGCCTTGTCGCAGTTCCCCTGTGCGTGTGAAAAGGAGTAGCAAAAGACGTAACGCAATCTGGGTGAGCCGTTGGCCGCACGAATCGACCGTAGCAAGAAAAACGGGAATCTCAGAAGCTTGCAATATCTTCGCGTGCTTTGTCTTAGGCTTCACCACAGCCCCAGCAACAGCGGACGCAGCGTCAATATCAGCGCGGAGCGTCCTTATAGCGTGCATGAATACAGCAGAGCACCACTGGCGCGCGTTTATCGCAGTCACTGGGGCGGGACGGGGCTTGCGTGTCGCCTTTTCCCCCCTGTCTATTCCGACCTTCTCGATATGGGTAACGATAGCCAGTATTCCGTGAGACGTAACGGCACGGATAGGACGCCCGCCGATGTACTTGAACACCGCATGCGTCATTACGTCTCTCACTTGCTTGGCGTAACCCTTTGACCACTTGGCAGCGTTTGCGTCCATCCACTCGACAGCGATGCCTTCAAACGTATTGGCCGCTTCGGATGCGTTTGTCGCCTTACGCGCTTGCTTGTCGTGGGTCGGATGGATACCTAGCGCAACGAGAGCTTTTGCTGCGTCGCGGCCCTCGCGCGCTTCCGCCAGGCTAACTGCTGGATACGCGCCGAGTGCTAATGTCTGCGGTCTGCCGTGCAGTCGGTAACGATACCGCCACAGCTTAGAGCCATTCGGGAACACCTCAAGACACAAACCGTGATCGTCGGATATCTTGCGCGCCGTCGCTTCGGCCTTCGCGTTCCGCACCCTTAAATCCGTCAGGCGTCCGACGTTCCTACGCTTCGCTTTCTTGCCTCCCTGTTTTGCAGCGCCAGCAGCACCGCTGGCTGCTAAATTTGGGGCGTTAAAAGCGGAAGTGGGCACAGTTGATTCCATGCCCACAATTATGCCCACAATTTACGAAGCTTTCAAGGGAAATCAGTGGATTCCGATGGACAGTCGCCGCAGGTAAAATCACTATGACTGGACACACTCTATGCTATGAAATGCTTATTATCGATCATCAATAACATGACTTTTCCTATGCCGCACGTTGTCGACTGGCACGTTGCCGGGCCGCGTAAAACGACTGAAATGCTGCAATCGCGGTGTCGATCTGGAACCGTGAGACATCCAGATGAGTCACCAACCGTGTGCGTGGACCGATCGTCGCCAAAATGCCGGCCGCACGGATGTGCTCGCCAAGCGCGGCACAATCTTCGGGCGGTACATTTACAAACAAAATATTGGTCTGTGGTGTGGTCGCTTTCAACGGCTCAATCGCATTTAGCGCCTGTGCCAGATATGCCGCGTGGTGGTGATCCTCATTAAGGCGCTCAACATGGTGATCAAGCGCATATAAGCCAGCGGCCGCCAGAATGCCCACCTGCCGCATCCCGCCGCCCAACATTTTGCGCCAGCGCTGCCCCGCCTTGATGAAATCATTTGATCCGCACAATACCGAGCCTGCGGGTGTGCCGAGGCCTTTTGACAGGCAAATTGATACCGAATCAAAATGCGCGCAGATTTGTTTCACACTGCGTTGTGTTTTCACAGCGGCATTAAATACCCTTGCGCCGTCCAGATGCGTGCGCAAGCCCGCGTTGACGGCAAACTCGCGCACGGCGGCCAAATAAGTTTCAGACATTACCTTGCCGCCAATGGTGTTTTCAATCGCGATTAAACGCGTTCTGGCGAAATGTGCGTCATCCGGCTTGACCGCGGCGCGAATTTTTTCCAGTGGAATCGTTCCGTCCGCCGCGTTTTCAATCGGTTGCGGCTGAATGCTACCCAATACCGCTGCTCCGCCGCCCTCATATTTGTAGGTGTGTGCATCCTGGCCCACAATATATTCCTCGCCGCGCTGACAGTGCACCATCAGACCCACCAAATTACTTTGCGTTCCAGAAGGCATGAATAATCCGGACTCCATGCCGACCAAATCTGCGGCACGTTCCTGAAGCTGATTCACCGTCGGGTCATCACCATAAACATCATCACCGACTGCAGCTGCGCTCATTGCCGCGCGCATTGCGGGTGTCGGTCTCGTCACGGTATCTGAGCGTAAATCAATAAATGAATCAGTTGATGAAGTTGTCATGTTTTCCTCACGTGTTCGTGTCAATGCCTGCTGAGACCAACTCCGCTGCGCGCAGCAATGCCCGCGCTTTATTTTCGGTTTCCTGCCACTCCAGCTCGGCCACCGAATCCGCCACAATCCCCGCTGCTGCCTGAACATACAGCACGCCGTCTTTCACCACGGCGGTGCGAATCGTGATCGCCAAGTCCATATTGCCGTTGAAGCCAATATAGCCTGCAGCACCAGCATAGACGCCACGTTTGGTCGGTTCCAGCTCATCAATAATTTCCATTGCGCGCACTTTGGTCGAGCCCGTCACGGTGCCCGCCGGGAATGTTGCACGTAATAAATCGATGGGGCCGATGCCATCAACAATTTCGCCATCGACATGCGATACCAAATGCATCACATGCGAATACCGCTCGACCACGAATTGTTCTGACACTCGAATGCTGCCAAATTTTGCAATGCGGCCAATATCGTTGCGACCCAAATCGATCAGCATCAAATGCTCGGCCAGCTCTTTAGGATCATTGCGCAGCTCAGTTTCTAGCTCAAGATCCAGCTCGGGTGTGTCACCACGTTTGCGCGTACCCGCGATCGGCCGAACCGTGACTTTGCTGCCTTCCTGCCGCACCAAAATTTCCGGCGATGCGCCGACAATATGAAAGTCACCCATATCGAAATAAAACATATACGGCGAGGGGTTTATTGAGCGCAATGCGCGATATAAATTGATCGGTGGCGCGTCGAAGGCCTGCGAAATGCGCTGAGAAATCTGTACCTGCATGATGTCTCCATCGACAATATATTGCTTCGATTTTGCAACTGCTTTTAAAAACGCTTCTTTGCCGATTTCGGATTTTGGCTCAGGTGCGGGTCCGCTCGGAACATAAACCGGCAGCGCCGCGTGACTGCGCAGGCAGAGCCGTAATTCGGTGAGTCTGCGTTGCGCATTCAGCAGCGCATTCGGTTGCGATGGGTCCGCATACACAATTAAATGCAACTTGCCCGATAAATTATCGACCACTGCCAGCTCATCCGACAACATCAACACAATATCGGGCACGCCCAGCGGATCGTGTTTGCTGGTGAATTTATCATCTAAATGCTTCGCCAGTTTTGGCTCGATATAGCGTACGGTGTCATAGGCAAAATAGCCGGCCAGGCCACCTGCAAAACGAAGCGCGCCTTCAATGGGTGCCGCCTTGAACCGCAAACGATACTTTTCAACAAACGCGAGCGGATCTTCGACGAATTTGTGTTCAATTTTTTCGGTCGCACCGCCGGTTTTAGAGCGTACCACCGCGCATTCGCGACCGCGCACTTCCAGCCATTCGCGCGCAGGCAATCCGATGATGGAATAGCGTCCGAAACGCTCGCCCCCGATAACCGATTCGAGCAAATAGGAATGAGGTTTGTTGGCGAGCTTGAGATAAATCGACAGCGGCGTGTCGAGGTCGGCGAAGGTGTCAAGCGTAACCGGGATTCTGTTATAGCCCAGCGCCACGAGCCGTTGAAATTCAATCTCAGTCATGATGTTTTCAGCAAAAAGGTTGGTGGGCACGAGGCAATAAACTGCGGGCTCAAAAAGTTCAATGAGAACTTAACGCCAGATTTGCCATCGCCACCAAGAACCCACTTTTGTGAAAACGCTCATTTTTTGACAGTTTGAAAGAGTTATTCGGAGGCAATTTTAACCAACTTTAGCATAGCTGGAATATCGTCAATAAACGCATCGCAATCGAGCCCGCGTAATTCCTGGCCCTCGTTGTAGCCGTAGGGCACGATAAAGACGGCGCAACCTGCGGCGCGAGCAGCCTGGGCGTCGTTAATGGAGTCGCCAATCAATAGCATCTCGATTGGTTTGCAGCCGAAAAATTCAGCCGCATGTAAAAGCAGCATCGGATGGGGTTTTTTTTCAGCGACGGTATCGCCAGAAACGACGATTTCAAAATAATCACGCAGCCCCGTTTTTTCGAGCAAGCGCTGCGTGAATTTTTCTGCCTTATTGGTCACGCAACCCAGGCGAAACCCCTCTGCCTTCAAGGCGTTCAGGCCGTCGACCACGCCGGGGTAGGGCTTGGTGGTATCGGCAAAACAGGTTTCATATTGGCGTTCAAAATTTGCGACGGCGACTTTTAGCGCGGTTACGCCCACCTCGCCAACGGCGTCTTTTAATGTCTTTGCCACCAAATTGGTGATGCCTTTGCCGACGAAATTACGAATCACTGCCGCGTCCAATGGTTGAAACCCCAACGTGCTGCGCATCAAATTGGCCGCGTGAATGATGTCGCCAACGGTATCGAGCAGCGTGCCGTCAAGGTCGATCAGAACCACTTTGAGGGGAATCGGGAAACTAAATTTTGGCTTCGCGCGATAGCGAACCTTTTTTACTTCTGCAGATATTAATGGCTCTGGAAGCAGGGCAGTCTGGGCGTCTCCAGGCAGTTTGCCTGCGCCCGTTGAGGTGTCTCCTTCGAAAACGGCAATATCCACGGGCATCTTAAGCATATCTGCTTCAAACACCTCGTCAGTACTAGGGTTTGGGACATGCATAGTTATGATTTTGCCTTTGCCAATTCAGAGCGCATCGAGGCCACGGTGGCGTTGTAATCACTTGCGCCAAAAATCGCCGACCCCGCCACAAATGTATCCGCACCCGCGCGCGCGATTTCTGCAATGTTGTCTGCTTTTACGCCGCCATCAACTTCTAGCCAGATATCGCGGCCGGATTGCTCAATTCGCGCCCGCGCTTCGCGCAATTTTTTCAGTGCTGCTGGAATAAATTTCTGTCCACCAAAGCCGGGATTCACACTCATGATGAGAATGAGGTCGACCTTATCCATCACGTAATCGAGGTATGAAAGCGGCGTCGCAGGATTAAACACCAGCCCTGCTTTGCAGCCATTTTCGCGAATGAGACCGAGCGTGCGATCAATGTGATCGGAGGCTTCCGGATGAAACGAAATAAACGACGCACCGGCTTTCGCAAAATCCGGCACGATGCGATCCACCGGCTTCACCATCAAATGCACATCAATTGGTATAGCGCTGCCATCGGCACGCTTCGCGTGCGGGCGCACCGCCTCGCACACAAGTGGGCCGATGGTTAAATTAGGCACGTAATGGTTGTCCATCACGTCAAAATGAATCATGTCGCAACCGGCTTCAATGACGGCGCGAACTTCCTCACCAAGACACGCAAAATCAGCTGAGAGAATGGAGGGGGCAATACGATATTGAGAAGTCATGTGTCTACGCCGATCGTAAATTTCATTTTTTATATTTTACGTGATTAGCCTAAAGAGTGAGCAAGCTAACCAGCCGCCATTTCAGCATCCTCGAACAGCGAACGAATCAACACCGTCTTCACGTCTGGCTGATCGGGGATTGCGAACAATACTGGCGCAATCATTTCCTCAAAAATGCCGCGCAAGCTGCGTGCACCGACCTTGTATTCCACCGCGAGTGACGCGATTTCATCAAACACGCGTGCTTCGATTGTAAGCTCCACACCTTCGCGTTTAAACACTTCACGAAACTGGTTGTAAAGACAATTTTTCGGCACCGTCATGATCGACACCAGCATCGCCTGCGTGAGTGGTGCCAGACTCGCCACCACCGGCAGGCGCCCCGTAAATTCAGGGATCAACCCAAACGACATCAAATCGGTCGGCTTAATGCGCGAATTTAGTCGATCCAAAATTTTCTGATTATTATTTTCTGCCACCGAGATAAAGCCATATGCCTTGCTGTGCTTCACGATTTGATCCAGTCCCACAAACGCACCGCCGCAAATGAACATGATATTGGTCGTATCAATCGCCACATTATTCGCCAATTTCACCAACGAGCCTTCCATAATTTTTAACAACGCATGCTGCACGCTTTCGCCGGACGTGCTCCGCACTTCACTCCCGGCGGCTTTTAATTTGTCGATCTCATCAATAAACACGATGCCTCGCTCCGCACGCGCCAGATTGCCGTCTGCCTTATTCAACAAGCGTTGCAGAATCGATTCAATTTCTTCATTCATGAATTTCGTTTGTGCAAGCGAGGTCGCATCGGCCGTCACAAACGGCACATTTATCGCGCGAGAAAGTGTGTCGCAAAGCAGCGTTTTGCCCGTACCCGTCGGCCCGACCAGCAGCACATTGCTTTTACCCATCGCGAGATGAGAGGTGCGATTTTCATCGGTCGAAAGTTTTTGATAGTGCGCATTTTTGAAATGCGTATAAACCACGACCGACAGTGCGCGCTTGGCTTCGTCCTGCCCGATCACATATTGATCGAGGTAGCGATGGATGGCTGACGGTGTGAGTTTGGTTTTTTCCGGGGCAGGTGCTGCGGCCATGTAGGTGTCAATCACGGTAGGTGTCATTCAAGGTGTTATTCAAAGTGTCGTTCATTGATGTTGAATGAATAAATATGGATAGAGAATCATGCTACCTGAAGGCAGTGACTTTCAAGCATTACGATTAAACGTTGTGTCTGTATGCTTTTAGAGATCTGGAATCCTTGAAAAAGCTCGCTCATACGTTGCTACCAACGTGATAGCATTTAAGGATGAATGAACCCAAAAAATACGACGTTAAAGTTACCGCCCAATCGTTTTTTCTTCCCGATCAATCCGATGAGGAAAACGATCAATATGTGTTTGCCTATACGGTTCGCATCGAGAATACCGGCCAGATGCCCGCTCAAGTGATCAGCCGTCACTGGATAATCACCGATGCGGATCAGCAGGTTCAAGAGGTGCGCGGAATGGGTGTGGTGGGCGAACAGCCAGTGCTAAAACCGGGGCAGCATTTTGAGTACACATCCGGATCCTCGATCAACACCATTGTGGGCACCATGCGCGGCACTTATCAGATGGTGGCGGAGGATGGCACCCGCTTTGACGCTATCGTGCCTGAATTTACGCTGTCGGTGCCGAGGGTATTGCACTAGCGGCCTGTCGAAGTGTTGATTGGAAGCGCTATCGCAGACTAATCTTTCGCGTCGTCGGCTGGCAGCGGAGGTTTGGAGATTTTTTTCTTTCTGGGCAGGCTCCACCAGACAATAAAAATGCCAATACCAAACGCCATAAATACCTGTAGGAATACCCAAAACATGTTGTTGCTCCGTGTGCAAATAGTTATCCAGCATCTGCAATTGTATACTCGAGACAATATGAAATTCATTGCAAAAATGTGTTTTAACTTTTTTGCACGCACTGTATTGATGCTTGCGACGTCAATCGGCGTGCTGCTGTTGGCAAGCTGCGCATCAGCACCGTCCTCCGGCCCCACCCCTACACTCGCGCAGGCTATGCAGGCGATGCAGCAATGCATGCCGTGTGCAGTTTGCGCCGTTTGCGCGCAGTCTCCCTTGACGGCGCCCTCCACGGCCATTCCTTCCACGATTGACCCCGAGCCCGTGGTGGCAGCCGCTGAGCCGCTGCGTGGACGTCTGGAACGCACCACGTTTGCGAACTTACCCAGCTGGGGAACAGATGATGTCACGATGGCGCTTGACGCATTTTTGCAAGGCTGCGCGGCACTGAATTCCCAGCCTATGTGGTCCAAAGTTTGTACGGAAGGTGCGCGGCTGAAGCCGCGCTCATCCACGAATATCACTCGTTTTTTCGAAACTGAATTCGAGCCGTATCACGCGGTCAACGCGGATAACAGCGATACCGGCGTGGTCACTGGCTATTACGAACCCCTGTTACGCGGCAGTCGCACGCGGTCAGCCGAATTTCGCTACCCGATTTATGCATCGCCTCAAGATCTAATTACGGTAGATTTGTCCGAGCTTTATCCCGATCTTAAAAACCGGCGGCTGCGTGGCAGGCTGGTGGGGAACAAGCTGGTGCCTTATCTGGCTCGCGGCAATATTGAAGGTGCGGCTGACAGCACCCCGCCGCCGCTGCAAGGATTGGAAATCGTGTGGGTGGATGATCCGATCGAATCGTTTTTTCTGCAAATTCAGGGCTCAGGCCAAATCCAGCTACCCGATGGTTCGCGGATTCGAGTGGGCTATGCCGATCAAAATGGGCACCCGTTTCGTTCACTGGGCGGATTGCTGATTCGGCGTGGCGAAATCAAGCTAGAACGTGCTTCGATGCAGGGCATAAAAGAATGGGCCAAGCGCAATCCGAAAAAAGTACGGCAATTCATGAACGGTAATCCGAGCTATGTTTTTTTTAAAGAATTGCCAAACGATTTGAGTGGACCGATCGGTACGCTGGGCGCACCGCTCACGGCAGAACGTTCGATCGCCGTGGATCAGCGCGTGATCCCGATGGGCGTGCCCGTGTATTTGGCAACTACATTTCCATCCTCCAACCAGCCCCTGAACCGCCTGATGGTGGCGCAAGACACCGGCGGAGCAATCAACGGCGCGGTGCGCGCTGATTTTTACTGGGGTTTTGGCGATGCGGCGGGCACCCAGGCCGGCCGCATGAAGCAGCAGGGGCGGATGTGGGTGCTGCTGCCGCGCGGATACGATCCCAATTTTAATGTTGGTACTGCCAACGCAGCCGCGCCAATTTCTTCGCCAACGAAAGTGCCACAAAAATGACGACTGCCTTTTGGTGCGTGTTGATTGCCGGCTGCATGCCGTTTATCGTCGTGGGTATCGCCAAATGGGATAAGCGCTATGATAACAACGCCCCACGCGATTGGTTGGCCCGTCAGGAGGGGTCAAAAAAACGCGCGTATGCAGCACATTTAAACTGTTTTGAAGCGTTTCCGTTTTTTGCTGCCGCCGTGATTATTGCGACCTTGGCCAAGGTGCCCGGTGCCACTATTGATGGCTTGGCGGTTGCCTTTGTCGTCGCGCGAATTGTCTACATTTGGTGCTACATCACCGATAAGCCAAGCTTGAGGTCGTTGGTGTGGATGGTCGGATTGGGTGCAACCGTGGCGCTCTTTGTAATGGCGGGCCTTGCCAAATAATCTGGAATATAAATCAAAATCGCAAGCAATTAAAAAGGGCGCTATCAGCGCCCTTTTTAATAAAAAACAGAATAAAGAGACAATATTTATTTAATGCTTACCTTTGCGGCGGGCCGTTCAACTGAAGCTAATTTTGCAAGCACTTTGTCTTTGGGCACGGCACCGGCGATGCGTTCGCCGTCCTCAAAAAATGTCACGGGGATGCCGTTGATACGAAATTTTTGGCCTAGCGCCACGTTTTTCTCAATCGGCGTATCGCAGGTGCCCTTATTGGTTGGCAAAGTGGCGCGAAGCATCGCGTCTTGCCAAGCCTTCAATTTGTCAGGCGCACACCAAATAGCCTTGGCTTTGTCCATAGAATCCGGCGCGAGAATGGGGTATGGAAAGATGTAGGCAGTGATGTTGTCGATTGTATTCAGATCCTGCTCGAATTTTTTGCAGTAGCCGCAATTGGGATCTTCAAAAGTAGCGATCCGGCGCGTGCCGTTGCCGCGCACCAGTTTGATCGCTTGATCAAACGGCAGGTCGTCAAACTTGATGACATTTAACTTTTGGAGCCGGCCTTCGCTCACATTGATGCGTGATTGGGTGTCCAGAATACTGCCCAACACCAGAAAGCTGGTTTTGTCGTCGGTGTAAAAAATTTCATTGTTGGCGAAAATTTCATACAGACCGCTATAGTTGGTCTTGGTCACTTTATCGACTTTGATATCGGGAAATTTCTTCTCAATATCCTTCTTGACCACATCAGGATTGGCATAAGTCGCCAACGAAGCGGCCAGCAATGCCGCGCCAGCGAACGAGGAGAGCAGGGAGAGACGGTTGAAATAGTTCACAAAGATCCTTTAATACACTTGAAGAGTTATGAGTATGACTGATCCGCGTGGTTCACTTCCAACCACGGTTTATTTGGCTGAAAACGCCCGACGGGTGGTTAAATTACGCGCGAATTTAAATATTCAGCTATTTCATCGCATGGTTCATCACCAGCGATTTGGCCCACGGCATGTTGTCCAGTACCCTCAGCCCCTGATTTCGGACGCGTTTGACAGGCTTGAAATCGGTTAAATATAATGCGCGAAGCCCGTGGGTCACCATGCCCATGGCGGCAGCGTCTTCGCGCCGCGCGCGTTCGTATTCGCGTAAAACTCGCATATCGCCCACTGCCGAGAACGATGAGCGCTTCTGCAACGCGTGAACCAGCGCACGTGCATCGGCAAATCCTAAATTAGCGCCTTGGCCCGCCATCGGATGAATCGCGTGCGCCGCATCACCGATTAACGCCAGCTGCGGTTGTACCCAATCGCGGGCCGTCAATTTTTTCAGGGCCACGCGTGACGTTTTGGACGCGAGTGTTAGCTCGCCTACCACGTGGCTGCCAGCGGTGGCGACGGTTTCTGCAAACGTTTTAGCGTCCAGCGAAAGCAGTTCATTGGCGCGGTTTTTTGAAACTGACCAAACAATGGAAATCTGCTGATCGGGCAACGGCAAAAAAGCCAGCACGCTATCGCCATGAAACCACTGTCGCGCAATATTTTCATGCGGAAGTGTCGTCTTGAAGTTTGCGACCACAGCGTCACTTTCATAGTCGAATGTTTTGGCAGTGATGCCCGCAAGATCACGGATTCCCGAACGCGCGCCGTCGGCACCGACGATCAGGTCTGACCTTATTTCAGTACCGCTCGATAGCCTCAGCGCTCGGTGCGTTGCGTGTTCCGAAATTGTGGCTACCAACTCGTTATCGATGAGGTGGATGTCGTCCCCCGCGGCAAGTGAGGCATGCAAGGTTTCAATCAATGCATTCATTAGGACCGTGTGTTCGACAATATGCGCAACGGCGACGCTTTCTTCAAAGTTGATTTTATTTTTTTCGCCCGTATTTTCGCCCGCATCGTCGCCCCATACCTGCATCGCGCATACATCCG
>JAYVYF010000004.1:0-6309 GCA_043784585.1 Burkholderiales bacterium | reverse complement strand
AGGATCAGACCGGTCATTGTCTTAACCGCCGAAGCTGTCATGCGGGCAATGCCGAAATCCATTATTTTCGCGAGTTCACCGCGCACAATCATAATGTTTGACGGCTTTACATCACGATGAATGATGTCATTGTCATGCGCCGCGCCCAAGCCGGATGCGACCTGAGCAATCCAGTCGACGGTGCTGAGCACCGGCGGGCGATCGTCTTCCGCCAGAATATCTTTCAGCTCTTTACCAACCAAAAATTCCATCGCCATATAGGCAACGGTTTCGGTACGTCCCACATCATAAATAGTGACAATGTTGGGATGATTGAGACGGCCTGCAGCCTTGATCTCTTGCTGAAATCGAGCTTCGTATTCCTCAACATCGTCGGCGTTGATAGAAAGGTTGACGGTTTTGATCGCTACCATGCGATCAATCATTGGATCTACCGCGCGATAAACCACCCCCATTGCGCCTTGGCCAATGGTGTCGAGAATCTTATAGCGGCCTAACGTCTCGTTCATGGTGGAGAATTATACGGCTTTGATGCCGCTTGTTATTCGGGGCAAAGAATCGTAAAGAGCAACCGTTATTTTTTTCGCGCGGAGGTTGTATCTGGTGCGGCATCTAGGGTGCGCCTAGACGCCGTTTTCGCCGCCAGAAATATAGTTTTCCAAGAAGGATGGTCTGCTTCTGCGGGTTCAAGTTCAAATGCCGGCTGTAGTTTTAAAATTTTGCCAAATTCGGCGCGACACAAATTGCGCTGCTTTATCAGGCAATAACTAAACGCCGTTTGTTTGTGGATTTTGATTCGTTCGGGGTTAGGCAAAGCTTCCTTTTCGATACTTGTGAATAGTTTGACGGCTTGTTTGTAATCACCCGCATCATAGGCCATCATGCCAGCACTGAAAGCGCGCTCAGATAAAGTCGGCTGCTTTGCGTTCGTTTGTTTTGTAGATGAGGAGGCGGGTACCGGCTTGCCAGTGCGACTAAATTCTATCTCAGCTTTAACCTGACGATAGACGGGGCCCCACGCCGGATGCCCGGTTTCAGCGGGCGTCAATTCAAATTCGGGATCGAGTGCGAATGCTTTCTCGAACTCTTCGCGCGCGCTCGGCTCGCGGTTTTGCAAAACAAGAATAAACGCCATGTGCTTGCGCGCGTTAAGTAGCTGTGGTGTGGTCAGTGAGCCGCTATCGACGGCCAGCAGAAAACTGGTTTTAGCCTCTTCAAAATTGCCAGCCTCATAGCGCTTGAGGCCATCCGCCAGATTGGCCAGCGCGCGGTCGATGCGCTTTTGGTTCGCCACCATGGTAAGTGGCGGAACGTTGGATGAAGGCGTTACCGGTGACAAGGTACATCCCAGATTGGCAAGCAGGATAACGGCGAGCGCCGTCAATTTGACGGAAATAAATGCTGATTTAAATGCATTTTTGTGATGGGTAGCCGTGGTCAGAATAAACATGGTATTCGTTTCTTTTTTTATGAATGCTTGGTGCGCAGAAGATAATCGACAGGCGAAGTGTCGCACTAAACGGAGCACTTTTTATTTATCCACCTCTGCCCGGCTTCCGATAGGAATTAGAAAGCATTAGACATAGCAAAAGGCATTGGAAAAAATTACAAGACATATAAACGCCGCCCGGTGGGCGCATTTATCAACGCGCATGCTTAATATCAGCAGCGTTCACGGGAACTTGTGCATGATATTGACTTCCTCACCGCTTTTGACTTCTACATTCAAGATGTAAGGCGTGAACGTGGTATTTTTTATCACCACTGTGTACGTGCCGGGCGCTAATCTGGATTGCTTCAAGGGCGGAGATGCTCCGACCGATCTACCGTTTACATACACATCCCCCCAAGGCTGAATGCTGAATGAAACCGTGCCTTGCGCGACTACTGGCTTGGGGACGGGTTTGACAGTGGGCTTGGTTGCCACTGGAAGTGCAGTGAGTGACGATTTTGTGTCCTCAGGCGGAATGACAGGTGCAACGGGAGCGCGGGTTTCTACTCCAGAAGCCATGCTTAAAGGTGTGCCCGAGGGCATTCCTGCTGGCTGCACAATCCCGGCATTAGATCCACTCAATGGGAGAGATGCAGTGGGACCGGCGGTAGCGATGCCTGGGAGCTCAGATTTTGCCGCTATCGTCGCCGGCTCAGAAGCGCCAGTTTCCATCGAAGGAATAGTTTTGTTGGCGGGTTTTCGTATTAGTAACGCAAGCAGCAAAGCCGCCACCACGAAAGCCAATATGCTGCCGGTTAAAAATAATTTATTGCGGTTGTTTAAAAACTCATTTACAAAAACGGTTGCTGCGCTGGTCGGCTGTTCGTCTTTACGGATACCTGGTTTCGATTTGGCATTGCTTTCTTTTGCATTGTCACTTGCTTTTTCGCTAACCTTTTCAATTAACTTTTCGGTTTTGTCTTTATCAGTCGGCGTCACATTGATTGCTGCAGCGTTCATCGGCTTGATGGCCTCGACCGCAACAAAATCGCCTGATTTGGCGCTAACTTCTTTTACTTTTCTAACCGCCACGGCATTATCTATCAGGTTCGCGATAGCGACAGATTCTCTCACCACATAAATTTCGTGGTCGCGGACATTTTTATCAGTGCGTGAGCCTTCGTAGGAAAGGAGTTTTGTGTATTCTGCTGACACCGCTGAGACCGCATCGAAATACGATTGCGAGACCACGATTTGATCGGCTTCTGCGAAGCTGGTGATACGCTGCGCAACGTTGATCCCATCGCCCACGATTTGTGGATGACCGTGATTATCCTGCTGCAACTTAACCGGGCCGAGATTAACGCCGATACGTAACGCGTAATTAGAGAGTGAAATAGTGCGGTCAAGATCAGCCGGGTTGGGTTCAATAACAGGTGCACCGTTTGCGGCCTTGAGATAATCACGCATCCGAATGCTCACCATGAGCGCGTCTTGTACGTTGCCCAAAAAGCTCACTGCCGCACCATTGCCTGTATCCAAGACCAATCGCAGCTGAGGATCGATCCCTTTTAGCGATAGCGTCAGAAGTGATTTGAAACGTTCGCGGATGAGGATTTGTTCAGAGACGGCTATTTTTGAATAATCGACAATGTCGATAAATATGATGCTGCCCACAAAAATCCGTTTTTCTTCCGAATCTGGTGGATCAGGGATGCTGCTCATGCGGCGCTCCCGCGCGGTGAACACTTATTCAGGAGCATAGATAACCAAGGAAGCGAAGTTTCAAGGGAGCGGAGCTTTCGAATCAGCACAATGTGTTCGCAGACTTTTATATAAATGGTCTGATGAAGGGTATACCAACATGTTGTTTTGCTTTTGTAGTGTACCGAAAATACGCGGACTATTGAGCATGTTGCACGCCAACAATTGCAACATCCCGGCTTTGCGGGCTGCGGGTGGATAAGTTACTCGGCGGCAAATTTACAAACGTAAAGAGCGTTATGCGGATTCGCGGCGTCTGCGCTGCTGTTGCGAGGCGACATCAGGTAGACAAAGTGCGGCGCGAGACTTTCGGCAGAGGGCAGCGATGACGCTAATTCGCCAGGATGGCTGATTGAACGAGCCGGGCATGCTACGGGACCCGGCACACAAACGTGAAATCGCACCTGTTCTGGTGAAGTCAATTCGCCTTGCCATATCGTAGCCAGTGGGCCAAGAGCCGATTTTATCGTAGCAAATGGACCCCAATATGGGGTCGGTTGGATCGCATGGGTTTCCGATAGCCAGACCACGGCGGGATGTGTTGAACGATTCAACAGCATCATGCAGGCTTTGGTCAGCGCAGCCGGTACCAGCAGATTTACCGCAGCATGCTTTTGCCAGCTATCCAAGTCAATCGACGCTAACGGCGTGAGCGGAGAAAAATGGCTTGCACCATGAAAAATGCCATCAAGACGGCCGAGAGTAACGTGTATCGACTGTGCGAAACCATCAAGATCGGCTTGGGTTGCGGTCAAAAAATCAAGTGGCATCAATGCAGGCTGGGCACCACCAAAGGATTCAATTTCATCATATACCGCTTCTAATTTTGAAAGCTTGCGACCGTGCAGGATAACGCTCGCACCGTGCTTCGCAAACGTCAGCGCGGCTATGCGACCCAGACCCTGGCCTGCACCGGTGACCAAAATAACGCGATCCTTCAGAATATTCGGCGCGGGAACGTACCCATGTGGCAAGGCGCGGTAAGTCGTTTGTGGATTAGCTTGTGGAATTGTCTGCGAATCAGTCATGACGTGGTTTCGATATAAATTTCGCGGCGAGTATCGCGGCGGCGGCCCCATTGCGAACGGCTGCTTCGAGGGTCGCAGGATAGTCGCATGCAATATAGTCGCCGGCAAGAAAGAGCCCGTCGATAGGAGTCTCAGTTGCGGGTCGAGCAGCGTTTTGGATCGCGGGCGTGCAGGCAAATGTGGCAAATTTTTCAGCGATTACTTTGTGCCAGATTGGCATCGGTATTGCTCCTAAAATTGCTGATAATTCATCGTGAACGCGCGCAGCAAGCGCGGCGTGATCCGATGCTTTGTGCGCGCCAGACGCCGATATCACGGCAGCAATCAGGCCTTTGGATGAGGGCTGAGGCAAACCGTATCCCGACCCCGGTTGTTTCGCTTGATGTTTAATTAACTGGCCGCGATCAAAAAACCATTGGGTTAATGAACCGGTACAACCGAGCATGGGGATGGGTAATTTCACCTGCGGCGGATACTGTAGATAGATCGTATAAATTGGTTCGTATTGAAGACTCGGAGGGTTCAATAACGGCGACGCGAAGCTGCCTAACTGATGCGGGCCGACCGCCACTACGACGCTCTGGAAAAACATCGTTTCCGCATCGCAAATAATTTCAAAGCCGCCGCTGCCTGCTTTCGATAATGCGATCGAAGATACTCGAGAACCAGCGCGAACCATTGAGCCGCGACCAGAAAGCCAACGCGCTGCTGGCTCAGGAAAAAGCGCGCTTAGATCGGTGCTAGGTAAAATCAAATCGCTGGCGGCGCGCGACGCGGCCAGCGTGTCGCGCAATACGTTCGCCAAAACCTGTGCGCTTGCTGAATTAATGGGTGTATTAAGCGCTGAAACGGTCAGCGGCTCCCACAACAACGTGACCAGCTTTCGTGGTTGCTCATATGCGGCCAGCAGCGCTGAAACCGTCTGATTTGGAGGACATCTGAAATTTGATTTTTTGAGCGCTTGGATTAACCGAATGGCAGCGAGCCGTTCTGACCAGTCCAGTCCTTTGGCCGCGAGCAGCGCCCAAGCGAGATGAAATGGCGCGGGCAACTTCGGCGCATGCAATGAAAAATTCTCATGAATATTCTGCCCGGCTTTTTTCGCCGCGTCATGCCTTATGTCAAGCCTTAACCGAACTTGTTCGAAAGCGGAGTCCGAGACGCCCACCAGCGCCATCATGCGCAGCAATTCGGTGTATGCACCCGATAGAATGTGCTGGCCGTTATCGATTGCGGTGCCTCGGTAATCTAAGCGCCGCGCGCGGCCGCCCAGCACCTTTGCCGATTCAAAAACAACGGACGTAACATTGAGCTCGGCCAGCTTAACGGCCGCTGCCAAGCCTGCATAACCGCCACCAACCACTGCGACGAGCGGTGCGCTCATGACGTGACCCACGTTTTCCATGCAATCCACAATTTTCGCAGCGGCGTCAGTGACGTGCGTTGATTGAGCACCTTAAAACCATCGCGCTCGAGTTCGTCCAGCAGCGTACGATAAATGGCAGACATAATAAGCCCAGGCCTTTGTGGTCGGCGATCTTCAGGCGAAAGTGCTTCAAACGCCTCGCTGTACAACGACTTTGTCCTGATCGCTTGAAAAGCCATCAATTGCTCAAAAGCAGGGGTCTGCTTGCAATCGAGAATATCCGCTGTTGTGACGCCAAAAGTTTGCAGGTCTTCCTGGGGCAGATAAATACGGTCACGGCGCGCATCTTCGCCGACATCGCGAATGATGTTGGTCATCTGAAATGCGAGGCCCAAATTCTCGGCATAAATCATGGTTTGTGGGTTGGAGAAGCCAAAAATACTGGCTGACAACTGACCGACCACGCCCGCGACGCGATGGCAGTACAAGGTTAGCGATTTGAAATCTTGATAACGGCGGCGTGATAAATCCATTTCCATGCCGTCAATGATTTCGTTAAGGCGAGATTGATCGATGCCAAATTGTTGAGTGGCGGGCAGCAGCGCTTTTGAGACCGGGTGAGTGGGGTGACCCGAGAATAAATTGGCTAGTTCGGCGCGCCACCAGCCAAGTTTGGAGCGGGCCACATTAACGTCCTGCACTTCATCGGCCACATCATC
>JAYVYF010000003.1:0-3180 GCA_043784585.1 Burkholderiales bacterium | reverse complement strand
TCAGCTGCGATATTGATGAGCTTGGCCGCGTGGAGGAGGGGGTCGGGATGCGGCTTCGCTCGCTCACAAGTGTCGCCACAGACCACGCAGGCGGCGGTAATATCGAAGCCGAGCGCGGCCGCGAGCGGCATGGTGTAGCGCGTGGCTTTGTTGGTGACGATGCCCCACGCAATACCGCGTTGCTCAAGTGCGGATACGAGTTGCGGGATGCCGCCAAACAGCACGGTCTCGATGCAAATGGCGCGTTCATAATGCAACAAAAATGCATCGCGCAGCGGCGCGAATTCTGCATCTTCAGGCGTAAATCCAAACGCCGCGCCGACCATGCCGCGCGCGCCCATCGAGACATGCGGCCGCAATTTGTCCAGCGGTACTTTGGCGAGATTTTTATCCACTCGAACTTGATTGATGGCTCGCGCCATGTCGGGCGCAGTATCGGCGAAGGTGCCGTCAAGGTCGAACAGCACGGCACCCACGCTACTAAACGTCACCATCAAGTTTTTAAAATATCGAGTGATTTGAAGCGGCTGCTGAATACACCATTTGCGCTGCCGCTCCACCAGTTTTCAATCATGGTGGTATGAAGCTCGCGATAGTCGATGACCGGCGGTGGACCGTCGAGCGCGAATACGTCGACTACCGGTGGCGCTTCGCCGTGCAAGCCACCCTTGATGCGGCCACCGGCCATAAATTGTGAGCTGGCCCAGCCGTGATGCGTTCCGGTTTTATCATTCTCTTTTGGCGAGCGGCCAAATTCATCGTAGGTCGCAATCAGCGTGTTATTCCATTCGCCGATTTCGATCATGGCCTCTCGAAATGCGGCGATCCCACCGGCCAATCGTTGCAGAATTGCGCCGTGATATTTGAGCTGGTTCCAGTGCGTGTCGAAGCCTGAATGTTGATCGCCATCCAGCCCATTCAGCGTGATGTGGATTACGGGCGGAGCCATGCTCGCCTGCGTGAGCTGGACGGCGGACTTTAGCGCGTCGGCAAACGGATCGGCGGGGAATTGAGTTTTAAGTGCGGCCACTGTGGGCTGCTGGAACGACTGTTCAAGTGCGCGGGCGGGGAGAGTGGCCAAATGTTTAGTGCCGGCAAATTTTCGCGCGGCGAGCCATTCCGAGGGATGCTGCATTTGCACGACTTTTAATTTTTGTCCGCGAAACGGGCCCATCGGATCGGCTTCGCGAATATCCAAATCGTCAAAGGCAATCGCATCGAGGCTGCTGGCGGATTGCGGATTTTTTAGCATCGCACGGGTGAGCCAGCCGGTATCGTAGAACTCATCCAAGCTGGCACCGGTGAATTGAGTTTCGAGATCGCGATAATGCTGATTGGTAATTTCTTGCTGGCCAATACCCTGGAGAAGCGCTAAATCATTGGCTTTCCAAGCGGGCATAAGTGCTGCGAGCGAGGGATGAAAGCCGTGAGTATCCGTGACATGAATAAGTGAATCGCCATGCAATGCCAACGTGGGGCGCAGGCTTTTATATTTCGCGTTCGTGTATGGCACAAAGGTGTTGTAGCTGTCGTTGCCGCCCTTGAGGTAGACGAGGACGAGTAGTTTTGTTGCATTCGTGGCCGCGAATGCGCTGCTCGCACCGTTGTTACCCCAGAGGGAACCGATGGCAGGAACGGCGGCAGCAAGTTGTAGAAATTCGCGACGTTTCATAATTCAGTTTGACATGCTTTTAAAGTGGCGATTAGGGTGACGTCGGAGCGGCTTTAAAATGGCTTTCGACAGGCCACAGTGTAGTTAACCGACACATCATCGTTTAATGCATAGACCTTCGTGAACGGATTGTAGGTCATGCCGATAAACTCTGACACGGTTAGGCCTGCATCGCGCACCATCGCCGATAGCTCGGACGGGGTAATGAAACGTTTGTATTCGTGAGTGCCTTTGGGTAATAAATTCAGCACATATTCTGCGCCTACAATCGCGAATAAAAACGATTTTGGATTACGATTAAGCGTGGAGAAAAACACCCAGCCGCCGGGCTTTACCAGCTTGGCTGCAGCGCGAATAGTGGAGGGTGGCTCGGGCACATGCTCGAGCATTTCCATGCAGCACACGCAATCAAAACTTTCTGGCTGTTCATCCGCGATTTGCTCGGCGGCGATTAAACGGTAATCAACTTTTTGCCCGCTTTCGAGCAGATGCAGCTGTGCTACTTTTAGCGGCTTTTCAGACAGGTCGATGCCGGTGACATCCGCGCCGCGCACCGCCATGCTCTCGGCCAAAATGCCACCGCCACAGCCGATATCGATCACGCGTTTGCCATTTATGACGACCAGCTTGTCGATGTAATTCAAACGCAGCGGATTGATGTCGTGCAGCGGTTTAAATTCGCTATTCGGGTCCCACCAACGCGAGGCAAGCGCACCGAATTTGGCAAGTTCGGCGGGGTCAACGTTGGAATTGATGGCTTCGGTGGATGTCATGGACATAAATCCTGTCGTTGGGCTCAACTCTAATCAGGGGGCGGAATCTGAGCAATAAATGCTTCAAAATCCGCTTGTACGCTAGGGTTTTATTAATTTAATTAGGTGGTTTTTGAAGAAAATCGTTGCTGCCAAATTTCAATTTTGGACTTTATTTCTGCAATATTTATCTTTGTCAGGACGCGATTATCCATCACGAGTTCCCCGGCCACCCACGAATGTGTCACCTGCTCGCGTGCGGCAGCATGAAACAAATGGGATGCCGGATCGTAACAAGGCTCGCATTCTATATCAGACAAATCAACCGCCACCATATCGGCGGATTTGTTTGGCACGAGTGAGCCTATTTCGTTATCCCAACCTAGCGCTCGCGCACCATTTAACGTGGCCATTTCCAGCGCCACGTGTGCAGGCACAGCGGCGGCATTGCCAGAGATGCCTTTTTGGAGCAATGAAGCCAGCCGCGTCTCTGCGAGCATATCAAGGCGATTGTTGCTCGCGCAGCCGTCGGTGCCTACGCCAACATTGATGCCGGCATCCAGCATCGCTTTGATGGGCGCGATGCCGCTGCCCAGCTTGAGATTAGATACCGGGCAGTGCGCGACGTGTACGCCGGTGCTGGCGAACAGTTCAATTTCAGTTTGATTCGTGTGTACGCAATGCACCGCGATCAGGTTCGGGCCAAGCAACCCAAGGCGATGCAGGCGTTCAATAGGGCGCATGCCGTGCTGCTTG
>JAYVYF010000002.1:0-4362 GCA_043784585.1 Burkholderiales bacterium | reverse complement strand
TTTGGACGTTTTACCCGCCATCTTGCCAAAGCTCTGCCCGGTAAACTCACGTGCTCCGACGTGCAGGCAGAATCGGTCGATTTTTTAAAGGCATCGTTTGGTGTCGATGGTTTTTATTCAAGCCACGCGCCTGACACGCTGAATTTTCCTGGCCAATACGAACTGGTGTTTGCGCTCTCGATGTTCACGCATGTGCCGCTTGAAATGTGGGGGCCGTGGCTGCGCTGCATGTGGCGCGGTGTTGCGCCCGGAGGCTTATTGATCGTCAGCATTCACAATGAAGACGCGGCGAAAAAAATGGGAGTGCAATTTAGCGCGCGCGGCGATCATTTCATGCGCAGTAGCGAGTCAAGCTCGCTCGACGCTGCGGTTTATGGCACCACATTTACCACTGCCCAATGCGCGGTCAATGCAGTACAGGATGCGTTGCATGAATCCGTCATGTCACATGAGAAAATTGCTTTCTGGACCGGGCAGGATGCGCTGGTGATCCAAAAGCATTAGCAAGATGGACAGGGTTAATACGCCGAGGTGATTACCACCACCTCCAGCCGTGTTTGTTAAAAAAGCCAATAGCAGATTGGCAAAACAGGCGTATGTGAACTAAACCTTTGCGTGCCGCGCCACCGCCCGCATGTGTAATTCGGCACGAAGGCAGGCGCACGATGTCACCCACGCGCGAGATGCGCAGCGCCAAGTCAAAATCTTCAAAATAGAGAAAAAAGTTTTCATCAAATCCGCCCACCTCACAAAATACGTTACCGCGTATGAGCATGAAACAGCCGCTCACCAAGGTCGGATTGGTCAACGAGCCATCGAACGGTGGATCGCCAGGCCTACGATACTGATAGCTTGCAAGCTTGGATTCGAAGTGCGGCTTTACAAATTCCGGCGCAAAACCACGCAGGCCGAGTGCGAGCACGCTCGGATACCGATATGCCAGATAGAGTGGGGCACCTAACTCGTTGACGGCAACAGGCGACACCAAAACCGTTTTGCCATGCGCCCGTAAATAATTAATCCCCGTCGAAATCGAGGCCGCATCGAGTGCCACGTCAGGATTTAGAATCAGCACAAAATCATGCGGTGACTGCGCGGATGACACCGCCCGATTATTGCCTGCGCCATAGCCAATATTGCCGTGACCGGCCAGCGTTTTCGCCTGCAGCCATGAGCGCGCGCCTAAGCTATGCATCATCGTTGCATGATGAGGCGATTCGGATTCTGTCGCCTCATTGTCGACTAGCACCACGGAGGCATGAGTGATCTGCGCCGTCGCATGTGCCGCTTCAAGCGCGGCTGATAGAGAGGTTAGTGTGGTCGCAAGCCACGCTTTGTCTGGACGATAAATCACAATTGATACGAGCAGTGAATTTCCTTTATCGTTAACTTTGCTGATACCTTTATCATGGGCGCTTTTATAGTCGGGGATGTCGTCTAGATCGCTCATATTCATATTGTAAACGGCACGCAGTCTACCCGACATTCAGTTCAGGCAAAATATGTAGATGAAATTCGCCACTTCTGCACAAATCGACCAGGCCGCCGCCGCGTTACAACGGGGCGAGCTAGTTGCATTGCCGACCGAAACTGTTTACGGATTGGGTGCGGACGCCACCAATGAGGCCGCGATTGCAAAAATCTTTGCAGCTAAAGGGCGGCCATCAAACCATCCGTTAATTGTCCATCTGGCCAGCGGCGTGGAGCTGGAGGCTTGGGCAGATGAGGTCTCGCTCGCGGCGCATAAACTCGCCGCGCAATTTTGGCCGGGCCCGTTGACGCTCATCCTGAAAAAATCTGCACGCGTACTATCCGCAGTCACCGGCGGACAGGAAACGGTTGGCCTGCGTTGCCCCGCGCATCCGATCGCGCAGGCGTTGTTGGGCGCGTTCGCGAAGTTAGGCAGTGGCGCAGTGGCGGCACCCTCGGCTAACCGGTTCGGCCACGTCTCGCCCACCACTGCGCAGCATGTTCGCGATGAATTTGGCGCGGAAGTAGGGCGCTCGATCATGCTGCTGGAGGGTGGTGCCTGCGGCGTGGGTATTGAATCGACTATTCTGGATTTATCGCGATCGCATTTGGGTTATCCGCCGGTGCTGCTGCGTCCCGGCGCAATTTCACGCGAGCAGATCTGTGACGTGCTGGGCGAAATGCCGCTGACGCGCGAAGAAGACGAGGCGCGCCTGGCGTTGCATCATCCTGCTTTTGATCTTGCCGCCACTGGCGCTTTCAACCTCGCTCCCGGCCTCACCAAAGCCGCGCCAAGGGTCTCCGGCTCACTGGCCGCACACTACGCACCATCAACGCCGTTGCGGCTGGTGGCGGCCCCGCAATTGCGGGCAGAAGTGGATCAGCTGCTCGATCAGGGCAAGCGCGTGGCGGTGCTGGCGTTTTCGGCCAAACCAAAAGTAAAGCCATCCCCGGTCGGCGTTGGGGTACGCAATGCCCGCCCGCTGCTGTGGATCGCGGCGGAGCCGGATGCGGTCGGCTATGCGCAGGGCCTGTATGCGAATTTGCGTACGCTGGATGCCGCCGCCACTGCGGTGATCCTGGTAGAAACACCGCCGACGGCAGCGCCGTGGGATGCCGTCAATGACCGGCTGGGGCGTGCCGCAGTAGGTGCCGGAAAACAGAAACACGGGGCGAGCCTGCGGCCGGCCGAGTAGCTAGCCAAATCACCCGCCACGCTAACATTAATGTGCGTAGTCGAAATACGCTGAGGAAACTACCGCGCCGAGCGGGTTGCGGGTATGTTCAATGAATGACGATGTATCGCGTTTTGCGATGAAAATGGTCGAACAACGCGTTCCATAGTCCGGGCTGATAATTAGCGCGGGCGATAATTTACGCTCCCATTCCAGGCCAACGCCGGTGTCGGGCAGCAAATTATCTGCAGCCCCGCGGGCACTAGATAATATTGCCAAAAGCCGCGCGGGTATTGCACTTTCAGCCACTTCTGTCTCAATCGCCCCACCTAGAGAGGACTTGCCAATTTCAACTTTGGGCCAAGATGTATTGAGCGCGCGGTTTGATAAACCGTGAATGCCGGGCGGCACCACCTCAATTTTATGGTCAACGCTTGAGTAATAAAGCAAATTTTCAATATCCCCCACCAGCAAATTAAAGCCGTTGTAATCACCGTGCCGCAGGCTCAAGTCCTCAAGATATTGATGTGGCGCTTGTTCACCGTGCAAATAATCCGCGACGAGCTGTCCGCGCGATGGCGGATTTGGTGCATTCACCACAAGCCGCGAAGGGTCGCGAAAATTAGTAATCGCGGCAAATTTCCCCGTGCGGGTGACGCCCAGCCACGTGCCGCCTGCCTGCAAATCCCGTCCGGCCAATAGATCAGGATGTTCGGGCCACCACGCAGCGGCGGCGGCAGGCCGCTGATGCCATTCGTCACGATTGGCGGCGACGATTAACGGCATGTCGGCGCGCACTTTCCATGCAAATAGAATCAAACACATGTTGCTAGTGGAAATTCATCCGCGTCATCACCGGCTTCAAACCGTGCGTGCGCTTCGCAAATAAAGCGACACCGATAAATACGCGCCTAGCCAGCCGAGGAATGCGCCGATGCCGATAATCGAAACGATCTGGAGGGGATACAAATACTGCAGCTGAAAATCGCTGCCGTAGGAAATCGTCAGCGCCTGCACTTCTTTGTCGGCCCACCAGATGAGAGCAGCCATCGCCACCACTGCGACGCCGCCCGCCAACGCGCCCTGCAAAGCACCGAAATAAAGGAATGGGCGGCGCACAAATCGCTTGGTCGCGCCAATTAGACGGCTCACTTCAATTTCGTCTTTTTGCGTCAGAATTTGCAGTCGTATCGTATTGCCGGTGACAAATACCACCGCGAGCGCCAATACCGCGCCCAGCAACACCACCAACCGCTCTGCAAAAGTGGCAAAACGTTTGAGCTTTTTCGCCCATTCAAAATCCATCACCACCGCGTCCACCTTGGGCAGCGCAACCAGATCCTTGCGCATTTGTTCGAGCGTCGCCTCGTCGGTCGCGCGTGGGCGCAGAGTGAACGCATGCGGCAGCGGATTAGCGTCGAGCCCATTCAACAAATCAGCCATGCTTGCAACGCGTTTCATTTCCGCCAGCGCCGCCTCGCGCGGAACAAATTTGACCTCGGCCACGTTGGCGATTGTTTTCAAGCGTTTTTCAGTTTCCCGTGCATCATCATCTTTGGCGGCAGCCTGCAAATACACATTCACATTTGGCTCGGTGTTCAGACGGCTTGCAGCCGCGGTCACATTGGAAAATAATGAGTAGAGAGCCAGCGGCAGCATAATGGCAATGCCGATCACCAGTGTCGACACAATCGCAGCGATTGGGGCCGCACCCATG
>JAYVYF010000001.1:0-20129 GCA_043784585.1 Burkholderiales bacterium | reverse complement strand
CATTTAAACGCGACCTTTGGTGTGGTTGAACGGCCATAGTCTGAATACTGGTCGTCCCTGAACGCCAGCTGACCTTCCAGATTTTTAAGAATCGGGATGCTCAATTCAGCGTACACCGAGGTTACATTGCGCGAACCTGTTGCCAACGCTGCGCCGTAGCCCACCACTTCACCACTCTGCTTGTTATCGTCAGGTGTGGCAACACGTTTTTCACGGCGGAACTCCAGCCCGGCAGCGAGTGCTAGCGGGCCTGCCGGCAACGTCATCAATTCTGACGATCCCTTCAGGTCAACGATTGTGTAGGAGGATTTAGCATTGTCTGTTGAGTTGATGCGGAGGTTGTTGGCGGTAATCGAACCGGCAGTGGGGTTCAAAAAATTATAGGTGCCGTTAGTAATTGCCGCACTCAATACAGAAAATCGAATCTGGTTCAGCGCAGTATTTTCGGCCTTGTTTTCGGTATATAAAATTGACGATTCCCAATCCACCGGGCCCACTGTGCCTTTCAATCCGGCCAGCACACGGGTCGCTTCAGCCACCACGCTCACGTCACTATTGCCCACATCAGTGAACCGATAGCGGTAGGTAACAGGGTGGTCATAAGGATTGCTTGGGTTACCGACCGGCAGCTGCTCAGGCAAGTTAACCAGGCTTCGAAGAGTCCCGGAGTACCAGGAGCCGAAGTCACCGTAAACCTGAGGGGCTCCCTTATAGAACGTCTTGGTGCGATTGAAACCGGCTTCAGCAAAACCCTGCAAGGTACCCGAAAAATCAAAAGTGCCGCGCGCGAAAATATTATCGCGATCACTGTTGGGCACAATTTCAGTACGCGGTGTTAAGTCGAAACGACAAACGCCGCCGCGACCAATGATGGATCCCGGCACACACTTACCGGGGCCGATGGTGCCGATGATCGTGGCCAGACCGGTATTGTCCACCACTGATTCATAGTAATTACCCGCGTAGCTTGATGTGTACGGCACGCCGGTTCTAAGTGGGGACGCGGCCAAGCGACCATCAATCAGGTAATCCTTGACATCATTGATGCCAACGCTTTTACGTTCAAAGCGCTCATAGGTGATGAAAGCGTTGTAGCTGTCTTTAGCCAAATCGCCAAAACCGATGCTGGCGTTGGCGCGATTGACTTTATAGTTGCCGTTAGCCGTGGAGGAAAAGCTACCGCCTACCTCAGCACCTTTATAGTCTCTACGCAAAATGATGTTGACCACGCCTGCGATGGCTTCCGAGCCATAAATAGCCGAGGCGCCGTCTTTCAATATTTCAATTCGTTCGATCACGTTGACCGGCAAAGAATCAAGATTAACCACTGAGGCTTGCCCGGCGTTGGGATCAGCGGGGGCGAGCGGCGCGATACGGCGACCGTTAAGCAGCACTAGGGTAGAGGTTGAGCCGAGGCCGCGTAACGATACCGTGGACGCCGCGCCCGAAAAACTGTTTCCGCCAGACAAGTCGTTAAGACCGCCATTACCGTTCGATGGCAGGCTCCGCAAAATTTCCGAAACGGTCTGTTTTCCAGAGCGCTCAATCTCCTCTTTGGTGATAATTTGAATTGGGGCTGGACCTTCAGCGTCAACACGCTTGATGTTTGAGCCAGTGACCTCAATTTTATCGATCTTTTGGGGGCCAGTTTTAACGGGTTGCACAGCGTCCTGCGCAAATGCGGGCACTCCAACCAGCGTGACCGCGGCACTTGCACCGATGACACCCAACAAAAGTCGGGATAAATGTTTTTGCTTAAATTGCATTTTGATTGCCTTATCAAAAAACAGGACAAAATAGTCCTAATACGATCCAATTCGCGGCGCGGCACAAAAATACAGGGGTCGATTTGCGGCATCATCAGTGGTGATGTGCGGCTGAATGTGCTGAACGTAGCGTTTAAATTCTCCGATCACACCCCCGTCAAATTGTGCTGTTGGACGTGGCCGAAGTTTATCATCGGGGTTTTGGGGATGCGACAAATATTCCCCGCCTGGAAAACATTTGTTGCTTATTTAAGACAATCCAAAACCGGGCCAATTTAGATCTTGCGAGACGTATGTTTTGCTCGTGAAATCTGTTTTACAACGGGTTTTGAAGAGAAGTAGCCGCACAAATTCTTTTACAAATTGATACAAAAGGTTGCGATGTACAGCGAACGAACCCGTTGATTGCGACTCCGGTCGCATAACCGTTGACACCGCGTTTAGCACCGTATTGGGCGAGGAAATGTTGGTTTTGTGGTAGCGTTTTCCGCTCTTAAAGCCGCTTTTAGAAGCGACCCCGCGGATAGCAGGATCGCTTTTGTGCAAATTAGGCGTTTACCAAACGTTGACTTGCTCGGTTACGGCTCTCACCATCCGATCGCCCACTTTGCATGCAAACGCCTTCTGAAATTCCGGCAAATTGCCCAGCGGGCCGAGCACGCGGTATTGGGCGGGCGAGTGGGAGTCGGTTAGCAAGCGGCGGCGCAGCTCGGCTTCGCGCACATTCTGTCGCCACGATTGCGCATAGTTGATAAAGAAGCGTTGATCGGCCGCCAGACCACCGATTTTTTTGCCGTTGTTCGGGTTGGTGGCAATCGCTTTTTGCAAGCCCAGGTATGCCACACGCAGGCCGCCGAAATCGGCTATGTTTTCGCCGAGTGTGGCGCGGCCATTGATGCTTACGCCGGGTAGCGGCTGATAGGCGTCGTATTGTTTGGCGATGGCATCAGCTTTCACGGTGTAGCGTGTGGCATCGTCAGCCGTCCACCAATCACGACGATTGCCGATCGCGTCAAATTTTCGGCCACGATCATCGAATCCGTGCGTAAGCTCATGCCCGATCACCATGCCGATGCCGCCGTAGTTGGAAGCGTCATCGGCTTTTTCGTTGAAGAACGGTGATTGCAGGATACCCGCCGGAAATACAATCTCGTTAATGCTGGAGTTGTAATAGGCGTTGACCGTGGACGGTGACATTGACCACACGTTGCGATCAATCGGTCTGCCGAGACGATCTAGCTGACGCTGAAATTCCGCCCGCGTGGCGCGGATCACGTTGCCTAAATAATCATCGGCTTTAATCTCAACCGCAGAATAGTCTTTCCATTTATCGGGATAACCGATCTTGACCGCAATGGCATCCAGTTTGATGGTCGCCTCTTTTTTGGTTGCAGCACTCATCCAGTCGAGCGCTTCAATACGGTCACGCATTGCCGCGCGCACGTTTTTGACCAGATCCAGCGCTTTCGCCTTGGCGGCTGGGCTGAACGCTTTTTCGACATAGAGCTGACCAATGGCTTCGCCCATCGTGCGATCAATTGTCGCGATCACGCGGTCTGAGCGGGGCTCCATTTCTTCCACGCCGGTCAGCACCTTGCCGTAAAACGCAAAATTTTCCTTCTCAAATTCGCCGCCCATATTAGGGCTCATGGTGCGTAGCGTGTGCCACACGTTATAAGCGCGCCACGTAGAAGGCGGCGTATCGCTGGCGAGTTTTGAGAGCGCTTCGAAAAACTTTGGCTGACCCACATTAATGTCGCCGACTGATTCGATATTCAGCGCTGTAAAAAACGCGTTCCAATCAAAATTGGGCGCAAGCTCTTTCATTTTGTCGAGCGTCATCAGGTTGTAAGTCTTGTCAGGGTCTCGCGCGTCAACGCGCGTCATCGCCGCTTCAGCCAGAGAAGTTTCCAACGCCATGATGCGGGCCGCGCTATTGGTCGCGTCGACTGCACTCATGCCGGAAAGCGTGAGCATTTTTGCGACGTGCTCCACATATGCACCGCGCAGCTTTTTGCTTTGCGGATCCGTCGAAAAATAATATTCGCGCTCCGGCAAACCGAGGCCGCCCTGAGATAGCTGCACGATGTAGCGTGACGAGTTCTTCTGATCCTGGCGAATCGCAAAATTAAAGCCGGCTGGTGTGCCCTGTCTATGTAACAGCGCAAACGCGCTGGCCAAGGATTTTGCGTAAATCGGATCGTCGGCGATATCGAGTGCGGTATTTAAACTCTTTTGCGCATCCATCTTTTCGGCGGCGAGCCCGCTCGCATAAAAATCGCCTACTTTACGTTTGATCGAACCGGCGAGTGCAGCATCTGGCTTCATTGCCGCAACCAGTATTGTTTTCATCACCTCGCGATTGCGCTCGCCGATCTGGTCAAACGCGCCCCAGCGGGCTTTATCTTTTGGGATGGCGCTCGCATCCTGCCAATGACCGGTGGCATAACGGTAAAAATCGTCGCAGGGCGCGGCTTTGGTATCAAAGTAAATCGTGTCAACGCCGGGCTTGTCGGGCAGGGATGGAGGCGTGCTGAGATTATTGCTTTCAGCGAAGCTCAACGTGGATGCGACAGCCAGCACTAAAGTTAAAACTTGCGGAATGGTCTTCATGAGATCGCTCTGGAAATGGTGGTGTTGCAAAATAGCACTCACGAGCGTGCGACGCAATATGTGGAATGGTATTAGGTGCGTTTTACGTGGAAATTTTGGGAAAGCGAACAGCAAACCCCCTGCATGAAATGGTTTAAAATGAAAAACGTAAACTCTAATACTGGTGTGCGTCTCGAGGCAAAAATGCTGCAAGATGCCCGTAAAAATTGGAGTTTGTAAATTATGTTGCGCCGCAACATCAAAAGTTATTGACAGCTTTAGCGTCGAGTAATACGCTAGTTTCAAACAAGCGTTTGAAAAGATGCTCAAGCCTCCTTCAATCCGCATTCAACTCGTTGTTAATAATCAAATTATGGTCATTTCTGCAATTCAAAAATCTGTCCGTCCCACCGACGTTATCGTGGAGGTCGATACTAAATCGCGAATTCTCGATGCGGCTGAAGAATTATTTATGGAATATGGTTTTGAAGCGACTTCGCTACGCCTCATCACCACCGCGGCAACCGTCAATCTTGCCGCAGCAAATTATCATTTTGGATCGAAAGAGGAATTGTTCCAGACGGTATTGACGCGGCGGCTTGACCCCATGAATCAGGATCGCATGCAGCTGCTCACCAGCTATGAAACGGCAGCAGGAAATAAGGCGCTGACCTGTGAAGTCATTATCTCGGCGATGTTTATTCCCGCATTGAAATTGGCACATGATCAGAGCCAAGGCGGCAAGAATTTTTTGCGCTTGCTGGGCCGCGCTTATGCCGATCCGGCGCCATTCATCCGCGAATTTTTGTCGCATCAATATGCAGAAATGATTGCCCGTTACCGGGCTGCGTTTGCCCGGGCCTTGCCGCATTTGCCGCGTGAAGAAGTGTCGTGGCGGCTGCATTTTGTGATGGGTGCGTTGTCATACACATTGGCCGGGACAGATGCGCTTAAGGTTATTGCGCAATTTCACCCAAATGAGGTGAATAACGATGAATTATTATTAAAACGGTTGGCCCCGTTTTTGGCTGCAGGACTGCGCGCGCCGATGGCGAATGCCAGCGATGCGCATCAATGGTTTCAAGAAACTTGAATTTGGGTTTTGTGTTTTATCTGAACGAGGAGGCTTCATCATGTTGACGATATTGTTTTGCGTAGTGCTTGCAGTCGCGATTATTTGGGCGTTGGCATACCACGCTTCAAGTGCGGCGATGTGGTCCGGCGTGGTCGGCTTTACCTTGCTGGCGCTGACCGTGACCGGCACACTCAATGGCGCTCTTGCTGGGATACTGTGGTTCGTATTTTTAGCCGCCGCGGTAGTGGCCAACGTGAAATCTATCCGCATGAGTTTGCTCACTGTGCCGATCTTTGCATTGTATAAAAAAGTGTTGCCGCAAATGTCGCAAACCGAGCAGGAAGCGCTGGAGGCGGGCACCGTCTGGTGGGATGGCGATTTGTTTTCCGGCAAGCCGGATTGGAACAAATGGCTGAGCGTGCCCAAGGCGAAACTAACTGCTGAAGAACAGGCCTTTATTGACGGCCCCGCCAACGAGCTTTGCAGCATGATTGATGAGTGGAAAACCACCCATGAGCTGCACGATCTTGAGCCGAAAGTATGGCAATTTATCAAGGACAAAGGATTCCTGGGGATGATTATTCCCAAGGAGTATGGCGGCCTTGGTTTTTCGGCATATGGCCATAGCCAAACTGTGATGAAAATTTCCACCCGTTCAGCGACTGCAGCGGTGACGGTGATGGTGCCGAATTCATTGGGACCGGGCGAATTGCTGATGCACTACGGCACCAAAGAGCAAAAAGATTACTACTTGCCGCGCCTGGCAAAAGGCCTGGAAATTCCCTGCTTCGCGCTGACCGCCCCCGAAGCAGGATCGGATGCCGCATCCATGCCCGACACCGGTATTGTCTGCAGGCAGATGTGGGAAGGCAAGGAGACGCTGGGTTTGCGCGTTACATGGGAAAAGCGCTACATCACATTGGGCCCGGTGGCGACCATTCTGGGCTTGGCGTTCAAGTGTTTTGACCCGGACAAATTGCTGGGCGACAAGGTTGATTTAGGTATTTCCTGCGCGCTGATTCCGACCAAAACCAAGGGCGTGAATATTGGCCGCCGCCATGCCACGCTTAATGCTGCCTTTATGAACGGGCCGAACTCGGGAAAGGACGTTTTCATCCCGATGAATTGGGTTATTGGTGGTCAGCCCATGTTGGGCGAAGGCTGGCGCATGTTGATGGAATGTTTGGCCGCTGGCCGTTCCATTTCACTGCCTGCACAGTCGATCGCGGCGGGCAAAGTGGCGAGTTTTTCCTCGGGCGCTTATTCGCGTGTTCGTCAACAGTTCAAAATGCCAATTGGTAAATTTGAAGGCATCGAAGAGCCGCTGGCACGCATCGGCGCAAACACTTATCTGGTCGACGCCATGCGTACTATCACAGCAGGCGCACTCGACCTTGGTGAGAAGCCATCGGTGTTGTCGGCGATTTCAAAATTCCATGCCACCGAGCGGATGCGCACGATGATTAACGACGCCATGGATATTCATGGTGGCAAGGGAATTTGCATGGGGCCGAATAATTATCTGGGCCGCGCCTACCAACAAATTCCGATTGCGATTACCGTTGAGGGCGCAAATATTTTGACGCGCTCACTGATCATTTTTGGTCAGGGTGCGATCCGCTGTCATCCGTGGGTGCTGACTGAAATGAAGGCAGCGCGCGAAGATGATGTGAATAAATTTGATGAGGCGTTTTGGGGGCACATAAAATTCACGATGTCGAACGCGGCGCGCTCATTGTGGATGGGCATTACCGGTGGGCTCGGATTGCCCGCACCGGCAGACAACGACACCAAGCGTTATTACCAGCAGATGACGCGTTTTTCATCCGCATTTGCGCTGCTTGCCGATACCTCGATGTTCATTATTGGCGGTTCATTGAAGCGCAAGGAAAAACTGTCAGCACGTCTCGGCGACGTCTTGTCGAACCTCTATTTGGCCTCCTGCGCGTTGAAGTTTTATGATGAGCGCGGCCAACAAAAGGATGAATTGCCGTTATTGAAATGGGCGTTATACGATTGCTCGTTCAAGATGCAGGTCGCGATGGACGGCATCATCGGGAACTTCCCCAATCGGCCGGTTGCATGGATTTTGCGACGCCTCGTTTTCCCAAAGGGCATGACACTCATTCAGCCGTCCGATGCAATGGGTCATGACGTTGCCAAGATCCTGATTAATCCTTCGGCAGCGCGTGATCGGCTGATCTCGGGCATGTACTTGCCAGCCGACGAGAGCGATATTTTTGGCCACCTGAATGCAGCCATGAATGCGGTCATCGCCGCAGAGCCGGTCGAGGCCAAGGTTCGTGCGGCGCAACGCGCGGGCAGGTTGTCGACGCGCGCTGTGGAGCCGATGTTTGAGGAGGCAATGAAGCTATCCGTTATTAGTGAAACCGAGTGGGCGCTGTGGAAGCGTGCGCGGGTAATGACCAAGGAAGTGGTGCGCGTAGACGACTTTGATAAAAACTTCGGTTTGGCCGTGCAGCAGGCCGAAGATTGGCGTGGGCCCGAAACGCAAGCAATGGCAGCTGAATAGGGCAAACCCAAAATGAAAAAAGTCTACGTCGTAGATGGTGCGCGTACGCCATTTTTAAAAGCCAGAGGCAAGTTGGGCCCGTTTTCTAGCGGCGATTTAGCGGTGGGTTGCGGTCGCCCGCTACTCGCCCGCCAATCGTTTGCGCCCACTGAATTTGATGAAGTCATCGTTGGCGCGGCAATGCCTAGCGCAGACGAAGCTAATATTGGCCGAGTGGTTTCATTGCGCCTCGGCTGCGGCGATAAAGTGCCCGCGTGGACAGTGATGCGCAACTGCGCCTCCGGCATGCAGGCGCTCGATTCGGCCTATGTAAATATTCTGGCAGGCAAGTCACATTTGGTGCTTGCGGGTGGCTGTGATGCGATGAGCCACGCGCCGCTGTTGTACGGGCCGAAAATGGTAAATTGGCTGGCCGATTGGTATGCCGCAAAATCGTTCGGTCAACGTGCGGGTGTGGCGGTACAATTTCGGCTTTCCTATTTGGCGCCGGTAATCGCGATTTTGAAAGGTTTGACCGACCCGATTGTGAAATTGACGATGGGGCAGACGGCTGAAATCGTCGCGAAGCGTTTTGGCATTACCCGACAAATGATGGACGAGTTCGCGGCGGAATCGCATCAGAAAGTATTGGCCGGGCGCGCAGCACGTCATTACGGCGAGATCGAGCCGTTGATTGATTCACAGGGCAAGGTTTACAGCGAGGATGACGGTGTGCGTACCGACTCCACGCCTGATCGACTGGCAAAGTTGCGGCCGGTTTTTGATAAAACGTATGGTGGGGTGACCGCCGGAAATTCATCGCAGGTCACCGACGGTGCGGCGATGTTGATTTTGGCGTCTGCAGAAGCGGTTGCCAAACATAATTTGAAGCCGCTCGGTGCCATCGTTGATTCGCAGTGGAGCGCACTCGATCCCGCTGAAATGGGCTTGGGCCCGGTGCACGCCATTACGCCGATGTTGCTGCGCAACAGCATGAGTTTGAATGATTTGGACGCGCTCGAAATTAACGAAGCCTTTGCGGCGCAAGCGCTGGGCTGTTTAGCGGCGTGGGAGTCCGAAGCATATTGTCAAGAAAAGTTGGGTCTTGATGCGGCGGCGTTTGCCAAATTCGGAAAATTTGATCGCAGCAAATTCAATGTTGACGGCGGCGCGATTGCGATTGGCCATCCGATTGGTGCATCCGGCGCCAGGGTGGTGCTGCATGCCTTGAAAGTACTGGAGCGCACCGGCGGCAATCGCGCGGCGGCGAGTCTTTGCATTGGCGGCGGCCAGGGCGGGGCGATGTTGTTGGAGCGGGTCGCGGCTCAAGTGACGTAAGCCACAGTCAAAACGAGTTGTCTCCACCATTTTCAACATCAAAATATGTATACCTTGCCGCCTTTCACGTTATTTGACCTTGACGACACGCTGTTTGATCATGCGCGAGCGTCGCGGATTGCGCTGGAGACGGTGCACGCGTCACATGCGACTGATCTTGATTTTGACGAGTTTGCGACAGAGCATGCGCGTGTTCTTGAGGTCTACCATGCGCGATTTTTAAAAGGTGAGTTCACGCTTGACGAGGCACGCGCCGCGCGCATGGTTGAGCTATTTGCGACGTTTGAAAAATCAATCGACGGCGTGGCCGCACGTGATATTTCCGCCGTATACCGCCGTGAGCACCAGGGCAACCGCAGGCTGGTTCCTGGCGCGCGTGAGCTGCTGGATGCATTGCAGCACCAGACACGCATGGCCATCATCACCAATAATTCTGTCGCCGAGCAAATTGAGAAACTGCGCGTGCTCGACATCGCGCATTTCTTTGAAGTGATCGTTATTTCAGAAGAGGTGGCCGTGACCAAGCCCGACCCGCGAATATTCGACATTGCGCTGGAACGATTAGGCGCTGCACCGCACGATGCGGTGATGATTGGCGACAGTTTTATCAATGACGTTCAGGGTGCTGCTCGCGCGGGAATCGCACCCATTTGGCTCAACCGGACTCATATTGAAACCCTTGAATTGGCGCGCATTGTGGAGCATAAACAGCCCGCGAACTCGGCCAGTGGTGGGGTTTTAAAAAATAAACTTATTACTATCGCAGCACTTGCTCCGCTGGCGTCGACACTCGCGGCAATTAGGGACGCTTACCGGTCGTATCGTTACAACCACTCTCACGCGGACTTTTACGCTCAAGACAGCACCCATAAGGAAAATAATAATGCAGGCATGGAAACACTGGCGTCTTGAACATACGCCAAACGCCTCTGACCATAGCGGGCTGGCGTTTTTATATTTTGATAAATCGTATGCCGATGGAAGTGAAAAAACAAATACGTTTTCGAGCGAAGCGCTGCACGAACTAGCCGATGTTTGCGCGCAGCTCAAGCGTAATCCGCCGAAAGCGTTAGCGATTTTTTCCGCGAAAGAAAACGGCTTCGCCGCAGGCGCGGATATAGACGAATTCACGCGGTTCAAGGGCGCCGAGGAAGCGTTTGCGTTTACCAGCCTCGGCAACGAAGTATTTGATCAGGTCGCCGCGCTGCCGTTTCCCACGCTTGCGATGATTCATGGATTTTGTATGGGCGGTGGCACCGAGCTTGCATTGGCGTGTCGCTACCGCATCATGGATGATGGCGCGAAATCGAAGATGGCGCTGCCGGAAGTGATGCTGGGCATTGTGCCCGGTTGGGGCGGTGCCAAGCGTTTGCCCGAGTTGATCGGCGCGGCGCAGGCGCTGGACTTGATGTTGACCGGGCGCGGCGTCGACGGCAAAAAAGCTAAGCGGATGGGGCTGGTGGACGATGTCACACCGCGCAGGCATTTTGCCAATGCGGCGAAAGTTTTTCTGGCGAAACCGCGTGCCCCGCACCAGCCTGCGTTCAGGGACGCAATCACCAACTGGCCGATTATTCGCGGGTTGGTGGCAAATATGTCGCGCAAGACAGTCGCGCAGCGTGCGCGCAAAGATCACTATCCGGCACCCTATGCGATTATCGATTTATGGGAAAAATTCGGTGGCGATCCCCGCGCGGTTCCGGCCAGCGATCCGATCTCGATTCAAAGCCTGTTCAGCCACCCGACTGCGCCCAATCTGATCCGCATTTTTAAATTGCAGGATCGTTTGAAGGCGTTGGGTGGTAGCGCGGGTGCGGCGGCAGGCGCAGAAGACTTCCATATCAAGCACGTTCACGTCATCGGTGCTGGGGTGATGGGCGGCGATATTGCCGCATGGTGTGCGTTACGCGGGTTTAAGGTAACGCTGCAAGATTTGGATCATGGGCGGATTGCGCCCGCCATTAAACGTGCTGCCGAGGCCTACAAAAAACGTTTGAAATTACCGCATCTGGTGCAGGCGGCGATGGATCGCCTCATGCCAGACGTTAAAGGTGATGGCGTCGCGCATTGTGATCTGGTAATTGAGGCGATTGTCGAAAACGCGGAGATCAAAAAAAGCCTTTACGCGGCGATCGAGCCGCGCATGAAGGCCAGCGCCATTCTGGCCACCAATACATCATCGATTCCGCTGCAGGAATTATCGATCGGATTGGCGCGGCCCGAGCGGCTGGTCGGCATCCATTTCTTCAATCCTGTCGCGCAGATGATGCTGGTCGAGATCGTGGAAGGGCCCGGCACTTCCGCTGAAACCATGCAGCGTTCGCAGGCATTCGTGAAAAAAATCGATAAGCTGCCACTGCCGGTGAAATCCGCGCCTGGCTTTTTGGTGAACCGAATTTTGACGCCCTACATGACCGAGGCGCAGGTGATGCTGGCTGAAGGCATTTCGGCCGAAACCATTGATGCTGCGGCGAAGGAATTCGGGATGCCGATGGGGCCGATTGAATTAGCCGACGTGGTAGGGCTGGATGTGGGGCTGGCGGTGGGGCGCGAATTGCACAAACCCGGCAACCCGCAGCCCGCGAGGATTCAAGAGCTGGTTGAAGCCAAAAAACTCGGCAAAAAATCAGGCGAGGGATTTTACAAATGGGTGAATGGCAAGCCGCAAAAGGCCCATGGCAGCGGCACCGTTGATTTGGCGCCGCTGTGGATGCGCATGACGCTACCCGCGGTTAACGAGGCCGTCGCGTGCGTTCGGGAAGGCATTGTCGCGGATGCTGATTTATGCGATGCGGGCATCATTTTTGGCACTGGCTTTGCGCCGCATCGTGGCGGGCCGCTGAATTACCTGCGCGCCACAGGAAAAGAAAAGTTGCTGGCCGAAATGAAGTCACTTGAACAACAGCATGGTCAGCGTTTCATCGCCGACGCAGGCTGGGCAACGTTGTAAGCAAATTTGCGATTCGTTGGTATCTGCGTGTCTAGTGGGCGCCGATCGTGTCGATTGTTTCTGCCGGCTGCTGTTTCGCAGCTAGTTTTTACACCATGCCATACCGGCCTCAGGATAAAAGTTAAGCATGTCAAAGCCGTATAATTTAGGGCATAAAACGGTAAATCGCAAACAGCGTGGATTTTTTTCGTTGCTCGGCGAAAAGCCGTCGTTTGCGCCTGACGGCTGTTCATCAGCCATGGCGCAATTCCCACTCGGCTGGAGGACTGAATTGGCAAATGACGTGGCAACTGAAGTGGTAACGGCTGCGGTAACGGCTGCGGTAACGGGGTTGACAACGAGTTTGTCAGCCCCGCCCGCGGCAATAAAGTTGGTGAATCGTCGCGGCACGCGCTACATTTTATTTGACGACGCCTCGACGATTGCGGATGTATTTGCGCTGCGCTGTCGCACGTCGCCCAACGCGCCCGCTTATCGTGAATTTCATACCAGTACCAAAGAGTGGGTGGGCACGTCTTGGCGCGAAATAGGCGACCGGGTTGCGCTGATGCGCGAGGGCCTGCGCCGCGATGGTTTCAAGCCGGGTGAACGACTCGCCATCATGCAAAAAAACAGCAGCAATTGGGTGCTTGCTGATCAGGCTGCGTTTGCGCACGGCATGGTGCCGGTTCCGCTGTTTGTCGATGACCGGCCCGATAACGTCGCCTTCATCATCAACGACGCAGATGTGAAAGTGATTGTTATCGACGGTGAAGAGCACTGGAAGCGGCTGAAAACAGTGCGCGATCAGCTGGGCCCGTTGAAATTGATTCTTAGCGTTAAACCCGTCGTCGATGCTGATGAGCCGCGCCTAAAAACGTTAGGTGAGTGGCTGCCTAAAGCGCCCGGCAGTTTTGAGCGTTCCCCCGCGGCCGGATCGGATCTGGCAACGATTGTGTATACCAGCGGCACCACCGGAAAACCCAAAGGGGTGATGTTGTCGCATCGAAATATCCTCGCTAATGCCCAATCTGGTTTGTGTCTCTACGACATTTATGCCGAAGACGTTTTTTTGTCATTCCTGCCGCTGTCGCATATGTTTGAGCGGACCTGCGATTACTATTTGAATGTTATTTCAGGCGCATCGATGGCGTTCTCGCGCTCGATTCCCCAGCTTGCGGAGGATTTCCGCACCATTCAGCCAACGATCATTTTCTCCGTGCCTCGTATTTACGAGCGCTTCCTCGCGGCGATCAACGACCAACTTAAAAAAGCCTCGCCGGTTAAACGGAAAATGTTTGATTTCGCGGTTAAAACCGGCTGGGAAAAATTTGAATACGAGCAGGGCCGTGCTGCGTGGCAACCGCAGTTTTTGTTATGGCCCGCGTTGAAAAAACTGGTGGCCGACAAATTGCTCGCTCGCCTCGGTGGCAAGCTGAAGTTCGCGATATCGGGTGGCGCGGCACTATCACCTGCAGTAGCCAAAGTGTTTGTAGGTTTGGGTTTGCCGATTTGTCAGGGTTATGGGCTGTCTGAGGCGAGTCCGCTGCTGACCGTAAATTTGCTCGATAAAAATGATCCCACCACTATCGGCGCGGCGGTTCCCGGGGTGCAGCTTCGGGTGGCTGAAAATGGCGGCCTGTTCGCGCGCGGGCCCAGCATCATGATGGGCTACTGGAACAATCCCGAGGCCACCCGCGCCGTTTTGTCCGAGGATGGTTGGCTTAATACGGGCGACCAAGTCCGAATTGATGAGCAGGGTTATGTGCGTATCACGGGCCGCTTGAAGGAAATCATTGTGATGGGCAATGGCGAAAAAGTGCCGCCCGTCGATATGGAGTTGGCGATTCAACTGGACCCACTATTCGAGCAGATTCTGGTGTTTGGCGAAGCCAAACCGTATTTGTCGGCCATCGCCGTATTGAACGATGATGAATGGGGAAAAGTTGCCGTTGAAAACAAGCTGGATCCTAGTTTGAACGGGGCGGGCCGCGACAAAGCGGAAAAATTTTTAGTGCAGCGGATCACCAGACGCATCAAGGATTTTCCAGGTTATGCCCAAGTCCGCAAGGTCAGCATTGCGCCGGAGAAATGGACGATTGATAACGGCTTGATGACGCCGACCTTGAAATTGAAGCGCGCTGCGATTTTTGCAAAATATGCGCCCGCGATTGAAGAAATGTACAAGGGACATTGCTTGTGAACCACGCTGAAAATAGTGGTGAAAGCGGCTTGGTTTCGTTAAGCGGTATAGTCCCGGTGACATTGCCGGTGGATCGTCAACCGACCATCCGCATTATTCCGATGCCGGCTGATACCAATGCCAATGGCACCATTTTTGGCGGCTGGGTGATGGCGCAGGTGGATTTGGCCGGTAGCGTCCCGGCCCATAAGCGCGCCATGGGCAGTGTCGTGACCGTCGCGGTGAATTCATTTTTATTCAAAGAGCCGGTGTTCGTCGGTGACCTGGTGAGTTTTTACGCCAAAGTCATGAAGACTGGCCGCACCTCAATCACCGTCGAGGTTGAGGTCTACGCACAACGACATCGCTTTGGTTCTGAAATCGTGAAAGTGACGGAAGCCGTGCTGACCTATGTGGCGATTGATGAAAACCATAAGCCAAGAGCGCTGGTCCCAGAATAATAAATTGCAAACGCCAGGAAAGAGGAGTGTCGGCAAGCAAAAATGCTTGTTAAGCCGCACCAAAGCTGGAGATTACTAACTAAAAAAGTTTTAGAGTTCCGCCAACCAGGAGTGAAGAATGAAAAATTTCCACATTAGAAAAGTTGCCGTTCTCGGTGCAGGCGTGATGGGTGCGCAGATTGCCGCGCATCTCACCAACGCAAACGTGAAGGCGATTTTGTTTGATCTCGCTGCCAAGGAAGGCCCGAAAAACGGCATCGTTTTGAAGGCATTGGACGGGCTCACCAAGCTGTCACCTGATCCCTTGGCGTCGAAATCGCGTGCATCGCTGATCACTCCAGCCAATTACGACGACAACCTGGAATGGCTGCGCGATTGCGATCTGGTGATTGAGGCGATTTCGGAAAAAATGGACTGGAAAAAATCGCTGTACGAAAAAGTAGCACCGTTTCTTGGTGCGAATACGATTTTCGCCTCCAATACTTCCGGTCTGAGCATTACCGAGCTATCAAAAGTGTTCCCTGAAGCGCTGCGTCATCGCTTCTGCGGCATTCACTTTTTTAATCCGCCTCGCTACATGAAACTGGTCGAGTTGATTCCAACGGCACAAACTGAGCCTATGATCATTGATCAGCTCGAAACCTTCCTCGTCACCACGGTTGGTAAAGGTGTGGTTCGCGCCAAAGACACGCCCAATTTTGTGGCCAATCGCATCGGCGTGTTTTCAATGACCTCGACGATGTATCACACCGGCGAATTCAAGCTGCCGTTTGATGTGGCCGATGCATTGACCGGTCCCGCGATTGGTCGCGCCAAAAGTGCCACATTTCGCACCGCGGATGTGGTCGGCCTTGATACCTTGTCGCTGACGATTAAAACCTTATCGGACACCTTGCCGAATGATCCATGGCACAAGTTCTACCAAAGCCCGGCATGGCTGTCAGCGCTGATTGCCAAAGGCGCTCTCGGCCAAAAAACCAAGGCGGGTGTGTTCACCAAAAAAGGCAAGGACATCATGGTTCTTGATTTGGCGGCGCAGGATTACAAAGTTTCTGACGGCAAAATGGCCGATGAAGTCGCGGCGATTTTGAAAGTGAAAAATCCGGCAGAACGATTCGCCGCACTTCGTGCCAGCGCACATCCGCAGGCACAATTTTTGTGGGCGATCTTCCGCGATTTATTCCATTACTGCGCGATCCAATTAAGTGATATCGCCCATAGCGCACGCGACATTGATTTCGCAATTCGGTGGGGCTTCGGCTGGAAAATGGGCCCATTTGAATTGTGGCAGGCCGCCGGTTGGGCGCAGATTGCGAAATGGATTTCAGAAGACATTGCCGACGGTAAAACGATGGCAAATGTGCCGTTGCCCGCCTGGGTGCTTGATGGCAGAGCGGGTGTGCATTCGCAGGAGGGCTCCTATTCCGCCGCGACCGGAAAAATGGTGCCGCGTTCCACCTTGCCGGTCTATCAGCGCCAATTTTTCCCTGAACTCATGCTGGGTGAAAAATCCAACCAAGGCACGACTATTTTTGAAACCGACGCGGTGCGCATGTGGACTGCGGCGGGTTACGACGATATCGCGATTGTTTCGTTCAAATCGAAGCTGCATTCCATCGGCGGCGATGTGCTGGAAGGCTTGAATAAAGCGATTGATGAAGCCGAGGCGAATTATCAAGGCCTGGTGATTTGGCAAACCGAACCGCCGTACGCGGCGGGTGCGAATTTGGTGAAAGCGTTGGAGTCCTTGCAGCAAGGCCGCTTCGATGAATTTGAAGCGATGGTCAAGGTATTTCAGCAAACCTCGCAACGCATCAAGTACAGCCTGATACCGGTGGTGTCCGCGGTGGAGGGTTTGGCGTTGGGCGGCGGCTGTGAATTCGTGATGCATTCAGATCGTGTGATTGCCTCGCTTGAAAGCTACATTGGTTTGGTGGAAGCCGGGGTTGGCTTGCTGCCTGCCGGTGGCGGTTTGAAAGAGATCGCGTTGCGTGCCGCGCTGGGCGCGCGCGGTGGAGACTTGCTGCCTGAAATCACCCGGATGTTTAAACAGGTGGCGACCGGTGAAGTATCGAAGTCGGCGTTGGGTGCCAAAGAAATGGGCTATCTGCGCTGGCGCGACGTGATTATTTTGAACAGCAATGAGTTGTTGCTGGTTGCGCTGGAAAACGCGCGTGCGATGGCGGCCTCGGTTTATCGTCCGCCATTGCCACCGACGCAATTTCCGGTGGCGGGAGACACCGGCATCGCGACCTTGAAAATGATTTTGGTGAACATGAAAGAAGGCGGCTTTATCTCGGAACACGACTATGAAATCGGCAGTCGGATTGCCGCCTGTTTGTGCGGCGGTGAGGTCACGCCGGGTTCGATGGTGGATGAAAAATGGATGCTGGATTTAGAGCGCCATCACTTCTGTGAATTGGCGAAGATGCCCAAAACGCAGGATCGGATCGCGTTCATGCTGAAGAACGGAAAGCCACTGCGGAATTAATGCTGCGTCGCATTTCCCCGCCAAAATTAAGTTCACTGGAGATTTAAAATGAAACAACTTCAAGATGTTTATATTGTCGCCGCCGTGCGTACCCCGGTGGGCAAAGCGCCACGCGGCATGTTCAAAAGCGTTCGCCCGGATGACATGCTCGCCCATGTTTTGCGCGGCGCGATTGCGCAAGTGCCGGGCCTTGACCCGCATGATATTGGGGACGTCGTCGTCGGCTGCGCCATGCCGGAAGGCGAGCAGGGTATGAACGTGGCGCGCATCGGCGTGCTGCTCGCGGGTATGCCCGATTCAGTCCCAGGCGTGACCATCAATCGTTTCTGCTCATCCGGCGTGCAGGCTATCAGCATGGCAGCAGACCGGATTCGGTCAGGCGATGATGATGTGATGATTGCGGCGGGCACCGAATCGATGTCGATGGTGCCGATGATGGGCAATAAAGTAGCGTTGGGTGCCAGCGTGTTTGCCAACAACGAACATGTTGCAATTGCGTATGGCATGGGGATTACGGCCGAGAAGGTCGCGCAGCAGTGGAAAGTATCCCGCGAAGAGCAGGATGCTTTTGCCGCAGCATCTCATGCGAAGGCCGCGGCGGCGATTGCGGCGGGCCATTTCAGAGCCGAAATTGTGCCGTATGAAATCGATACCGCGTCGCCCGATCTTGCTAGCGGTCAAATCAAGCATCGCAAAAAAATGGCCGATACCGATGAAGGCCCGCGCCCTGATTCGACAGTAGAGTCACTGGCTAAATTGCGTGCGGTGTTTGCCGCCCGCGGCAGCGTGACAGCGGGTAACTCATCGCAAATGTCGGACGGTGCGGGCGCATTGGTGTTGATGTCTGAGAAGGCGCTAAAAAAATACAACGTCCAGCCGCTGGCGCGATTTGTGTCGTTTGCAGTCGCGGGTGTGCCTGCTGAAATTATGGGCATTGGCCCGATCAAGGCGATTCCAAAAGTGCTGAAGCAGGCGGGTATCAATCATCAGGATCTGGATTGGATTGAGCTTAATGAAGCGTTCGCGGCGCAGTCGCTCGCGGTGATTAAAGACCTGGGCCTAGATGCGACCAAAATTAACCCGCTTGGAGGTGCGATTGCGTTGGGCCATCCGCTTGGCGCAACCGGTGCCATTCGCGCGGCTACATTGATTCACGGCCTGCGCCGCACCAAGCAAAAGTGGGGCATGGTGACGATGTGTATTGGCACGGGAATGGGTGCGGCGGGACTTTTTGAAGCGATGTAATCAAGCTTCAAAAGAAAGCGCGCCAAGTAACTGACTTTGCGTTTAATTTAAAGTGTTGTATTGCTGCAATGCAGCACAGGAAAATCGATTACGTTGCGATAATTTTCCTGTAGAGTTCTTACCAGAGACGTGGATGCGATTTGTACTTTGTGCGAACTCAGGAGTTTTGGAGTTGCCGGGTTCAAATGAACGGCTGCCAGTTGGCGCAAGCAGCATCGATGAAGTTTGCATTTACGTTATAAAAATGAGCAGTTCAAATAAATAACTTTCGAGGAGAACACCTAATGAGTCACATCACTCAAAGCCGCCGCGCTTTTCTGCCGGTCGTCAAAACATCGGCTGCTGCTGTTGCTTCCGCCTTGGTTTCTGCAATCGCACTGAGTTTCGCGGGATCGGCTGACGCCATTCAATTTACCTACGATACCGGCGTCACGGGCAGCTTTGACACCACTTTTTCATACGGCCTATCCATTCGTGCTCAGGCACCGATCAAGAGCCTGATTGGTATCGCCAACGGCGGCAGCGAGCGTTCCGTAAACGAAGATGACGGTGATCGCAATTATCAAAAAGGTAAACCGTTCTCCAATGTTTTAAAAGGCACGCACGAGCTTGATTTGAAATACGAAGGCTGGGGTTTTTTTGCGCGCGGCACTTATTTTGTTGATTTTACGAATCGTAACAAAGATACCTTGGGCCCCATCGCCAAAGATCGGGTCGGCCGCGATGCGCGGATGCTCGACGCGTTCGTTACCCGAAGTTTTGATGTCGCCGGAAACAAGCTGCGTGTGCGCGCCGGTAATCAAGTAATTTCATGGGGTGAATCCACTTTTATTCCAAACAGCATCAACACGATTAACTCGGTTGATCTGGTCAAGCTGCGCACGCCTGGGTCCGAACTCAAGGAAGCGTTTCTGCCGACCTCAAGCTTGCTCGCTTCATATGAATTCACCAAGGCCGCCAGCGTCGAGGCATTTGTGCAATTCAATCATGACCGCACCAAGCTCGATCCGCGTGGATCGTACTGGAGCAATAACGATTTCGCGTCTGATGACGGCAACCAAGTGTTTGTAAGCTTTGGACGTCGTAATGATTTGACCGGAAAGCCGGCCACCAATCCGATACCTCCAAACACGCCAGGTTTGGGCCTACCCGCGCAGAATGCGTTTGGCCTATTCGACCCGGCGGCGGCTATCTGGGCACCGAGAATAGCCGACAAAGACCCGAGCGATCATGGTCAATATGGTGTTGCCTTTCGATATTTGGCGAGTGAACTTAACAGCACCGAATTCGGCTTTTATTATTTGAACTATCACAGCCGTAATCCATTCCTGTCGGGCACTAAGGGAACGGTATCGTCGGTATTAACGGGTACGCCATTTGGCACACTGACAGGTCAGACGGGCACCGCCAACTACTACACCGAATATCCCGAGAATATTCGTCTGCTGGGTTTCTCATTCAACACGCAAGGCCCGATTGGCTCCGCCCTACAGGGTGAAATTTCGTATCGCCCAAATCAGCCGCTCGCCATTGCAGGC